>VAZT01000695.1:0-2128 GCA_005884825.1 Alphaproteobacteria bacterium | reverse complement strand
GGACGTGCGCGCGCCAGCCTTGTCATTCACGGCCGATTGCGACAGGCCACCGGCTACCGGGTAACCTTGCCCCATCGCTGCTGCGAAGTTGGCTGCCCCGATCCCCAGAAGCTCTTGCCGGGGATCGAGGGCATATCCGTGTTTGGCAGCGAAGGCGCGGGCGGCGGAGACGCTCTCAATATACGCCAGCAGCACGCAGCCGGCTGCCAGAGGAACTATTCCCTCGACGTCGCGCAACCGGAGAGCCGGCCCTGCCAAGACGGGTAAGCCCGCCGGGATTTTCCCTGTCGTCGGTACACCGAGCGAGGGAAGCCCCAGTATGATAGCAGCAATGATCGCTAGCGTGACAACCCCGAGCGCGACAGGCTTTCCCGGCAGTAGTCGCTCGCCGAGCACGAGCAATCCGATCGCAACAACACCGACCAGGAGAACGACGTACTGCGTCTGGCCGAGTTGCCCCAGCAACAGCCAGCTACGGTCAAAAAAGTTATGCCCGCCGCCGGCAACCCCGAGAAGACTCGGCAGCTGAGTCATCGCAATAGTCAAGCCTGCGCCGGCCTTGAAGCCCACAAGGATGCTGTCGCTGATCAGCTTCACGAGCGCACTCAATCGCAGCAGCCATGCGAACAGGCAAAGTCCGGCGACGGTGAAGGCGCTGAGGCTTGCGATCTGCGCATACCGTTGAGCGTCGCCATCAGCCATAGCTCCCACAGTTCCAGCAATCATAAGTGAAATGGCGGAGGTAGGACCGATCGCAAGCTGACGCGAGGAGCCGAGCAGGGCGTAGCCGAGACCGCCGAGCAGATATCCATAGACGCCAACTTGTGGAGGCAGGCCCGCAAGTCCCGCATAGGCAAGGGAAACGGGTATCGCATAGGCGGCCAACGTGATTCCGGCGACAATATCGCCGAAGAGCCAGGAGGACTGATACTGGGCCAACCAGCGAACTGGCGGAAACCATCCAAGCCAAGTCGCAAGCCGAGTCGCCTCCTTTTGATGCCTCACCGAACTCGCCATGCAGCACCAAAGCCACCGATTCACAATTTTGAATAAGGCTCTGCCGACAGGTTCGTTTGATTCAAGTCAACGCATGAACCTGGCAGGGCTGCGTTCCGGTCGCCTCGTTGAATGTCGCTTTCGGGGAGAAGAGGGGAGATCTGGCCGCTGCTTGGAATCTGGGTCGTGATCTTGAACCGACGAAATTGGGATGTCCGCTGCTAAGTCACCAGGCGTGAGGAGCGGAGCGTGCTAGGGCTCTCAAGCGAACGCGGCCTTGTACCCGCGTCGGACGACCGACGGCTCGGCGCGTCATGGCCGGTCTTCTGGGTTTCGAGAAGGTTCCGGCTCGGTCGTCTTATGGACCTTGATCTATCTCAAGCCTTCGAGCGACCAGTGCCGGAAATTAGTAGAGGGAAGTACTTGAACACGAGAGCCGGACCATCCCGGGCTGTGGGAGGCCAGAGCGATTGGACGGTTAAGGGAGGAGCAGAATGATCAGGTTGTTGGCTGTTGCTGGCTTCGCCTTATCGGTTGCAACATCGGCACAAGCAATGACGCCTGCGCCGATTCCTCAACCGGACGGCATGATTACGAAAGTCGCTCGAGCCTGCGGCGCGGGCATGACGCGGGTGAACGGGGTTTGTGTGGCAAGAACCGCCGTTCGCCAGACCCGCCGAGCCGTCCGTAGGTGCGCAGTCGGAATGACTTGTTAGCGCCGGCGCATTCAAACTGCCGGGGATGGAGGCGCCGGCGATTTGAGCGCGCTAAGGCTGCCAGAGCAGATGGCCGCAGGCGGCAGGCGGCGCGTGATGTGGATCAGTGGCTGTGCGCAAAGGGGCGTGGACGAGAAGGCCATATGGTTTTCGAAATGGGGCAAGCAGGTAACGGAGAAAGTCCATGAAGCAGATGGGTCTGATGACAGTTGCTGTTGCAGCCTCGACGTTTGCGTGTACGGCGCTGCTCTCCTTCGGTCGGTCTGAGCAAGGCGGCGTCACGCTATCAGTCGAGAGCGCTCAGGCACGGGTGGGTCGCCCGCTGACCCCCATGAGCGGTGCAGGTGTTGCGCGTCGACATGCGCGGCGGGCTGGTTATGGTTATGGCGCCGGTGCAATCGGCGCAGGCGCCGCAG
>VAZT01000694.1 GCA_005884825.1 Alphaproteobacteria bacterium | reverse complement strand
AGCCGAGCATCGTTCGCCGCGTTTTGGTAAAAATAGGAAAACGAATTAGAGTTTGCGCGCCCCTTACGGGCGCGCAGGCTCGGTTGAAGGAACGCGTCTGACTGGGTGCACTCGGCGGGGTAGTGGGCCGGGCCTATGGAGGTTTCTACCGCTGCGGGTAGCCGTTGAGGCAGTCGGATGAGGCAGTCGGCAGGTTGAAGGGCAGCGTGGGCCCGATGGTCGCTCGCTGATGCCAGCCGATTGGCTGGTAATATCGCTGCGGTGGGGCGATTTCCGAGGATTCTGAGGTGGCGCCGGGCGAGCGCCGACGATCCGGCGACAGAACGGCGGAAGGGCGGCATGGGGTCGGAGGTGTTTGCGTTGGCAGCATGGTGATCATCACGGGCCTTGCGGCCGGGCAGGCGACAGCCGGCGCAGCAGTGTCAGATGGCCGGTCTCGCAATGTGGGCAACGGCGCGGCGATGGCGGGGCCTGGGGGTCGGCGTCAGGCTCGGGTGCGGCGGGTTCGGCCGGTGGGCTGGCAGGTTGCGCCAGCAGGAGAAGGTTCCTCAGGTTGCGCAGCGGTTCGCGGCGCGAGGCATGCCATAGGCCGTAATAGCGGACCTTGTGGAAGCCGGCCGGCAGGACGTGCTGGAGGAAGCGCCGGATGAACTCGTGGCCGGCGACGGTTTCCTTACGCTGGCGGTCGGCGGCGCGGTCCTTGTAGCGATAGGTCACGGTCTCGTCGTCGACGGCCAGGATGCGGTTGTTGGTGATGGCGATGCGGAAGGCGTAGCGGGCGAGATAGTCGAGGGCGGCCTGCTGTGCCTCGCCCCATGGCGTGATGTCAACGATCCAGGGGATCTGCCAGAGATGGGGCGGCAGGTTGGCGTCCGGGCAGAGCTTGGCGAAGGCATCGCGGAAGCGGGCGCGGGCAAGGGTGGCGAGCGCGGTCTTCGGGAACAGAAACGTCTTGCCGGCGGGATGCCAGGTGGCGCCGTCGTCGGACAATCCGCCGCCGGTGACGAGGCAGTGAACGTGCGGGTGGAAGACGAGCCGTTGCGTCCAGGTGTGCAGTACGGCGAGCACGCCAACGGTGCCGCCGACCCAGCGCGGATCGCGGGCCAACACGATGATCGCCTCGGCGGCGGCCTTCATCAGCGCGCCGTAGCCGTCGATCTGATACCGGCGCAGCGCGGCCCGCAGTTCCTCGGGCACGGTGACGGTGACGTGGAAATAGGGAACCGGTAACATCTCCTCCCGACGCTGTTCGAGCCAAGCCTGCGTCTGCTCGGCGTGACACTTCGGGCAGGCGCGGTTGCGGCAAGAGTGGAAGACGTGCAGCAGGGTGCCGCAGTGATTGCAGCACCACTGCTGTCCGCCGAGCGCTTCGGTGCGGCAGGCGATGATGTCGGCGATGGCGCGACGATGTGATGGCAGCATCGCCGCACCGTGAGCTGCCACATAGCTGCCTGCGAAGCGGCGGAACGCGTCCGCCACTTCGGGCATGCGTCAGAAGCCGCTCATCACCTTGTCGAGCAGCTTGCGCAAAGACACCCGCGTCGGTTCCGTCAGGTGCGTGTAAATCGTCGTCGTGGCGATGTTCTCGTGGCCGAGAAACGCCTGGACGACGCGGGTGTCGACCTTGTTCTCGAAGAGCCTGGTCGCATAGGAGTGCCGCAGCGTGTGTGGCGTGCCGCGGCGACCGCCGGGGAGATTGGCCGCCTTGACGGCCTCGGCAAAGGTGCGGGTCAGGACATAAATGGCGACGGGACCGGTACGCCAGCCATTGGGGAGGAGCCAGCGCGGATCGCGGTGGTCCTTGGCCTGCCACATCCGCCGCAGGCCTTCGTGCACCTCCTTGGGCACGGGCACGACCCGTTCCTTGTTGCCCTTGCCGACGACGCGCAGGACGCCACTGGTCTTGTCGATGGCGGTGACGGGAAGAGCAGCGGCCTCGCTGATCCGCAGGCCGCAGCCGTAAATCAGGCTGAAACAGCCGCGGTGTATCGGATTGCGGACCGCGGCGAGAATGCGCCGCACTTCGGCATGGGAAAGCGTCTGCGGCAGCCGCCTCTGCTTGGGAAGCCGGATCTTTTTTTAAACAGCGCCCAGTCCTGGCCCAGCGTGTTCCGGTAGAAGAACTGGATGCCGTAATGGCTGGTTTTGAAGCTGCCGCGCGCGTTCCGCTCACGAACATCCAGCAGATATCGCCGGACCTCTTCCTCGGCCAGCAGCTCCGGCGACCGATTGTAATGCTTCGCCAGAGACTTGACCGCCTGGAGGTAAATCTCCTGGGTCGTGGCTGCCAAGCCGGCCAGCTTCATGTCCTCGATCATGCGAGCACGTAACGGTGACATCGTCTGCTCCTTCGTCA
>VAZT01000652.1 GCA_005884825.1 Alphaproteobacteria bacterium | reverse complement strand
AAAGATGCGGTCGTGTGCGGCGATAAAATCGAGGATGTCGTCGTGGAACGGGAAGGCACGGATGCGGATCGTGTCGAGATGGATACCGCGCTGTTCCAAGGCTTCGAGCGCTTCGGTCATGGCGGGTGCGGTCGAGCCGAAATACAGCGCGCCAAACCGGGTTTGCTCGCGTGCTGCACGGTTGACGGGGCGCGGCACCAGCCGTTTCGCGGTTTCGAATTTGTGCAACAGCCGCTGCATGTTGTCGACGTAATCGGGGCCTTCCTCGGAATAGCGCGCGTAGCGGTCTTTGCTCGTGCCGCGGGTGAAAAAGGCACCGCGGGTCGGGTGAGTGCCGGGATAGGTGCGGTAGGGGATGCCGTCTCCGTCAACATCGAGGTAGCGGCCGAATTCGACCCCGGATTCGAGCATTTCGGCGGTCATGACCTTGCCGCGGTCGTAACGCCGGTCCTCGTCCCAGGCGAGCGGCTCGACCAGCCAGTCGTTCATGCCGATGTCGAGATCGAGCATGACGAAGATCGGGGTCTGCAGCCGGTCGGCCAAATCGAGCGCGTCGGCGGCAAAGGTGAAAGCCTCGCGCGGGTCCTGGGGGAACAGCAAAACATGCTTAGTGTCGCCGTGCGAGGCATAGGCGCAAGACAGAATGTCGGCCTGCTGGGTTCGCGTCGGCATGCCGGTGGACGGGCTGCCGCGCTGGATATCGAAGATTACCGCCGGAATCTCGGCGAAATAGGCGAGCCCGATGAATTCCTGCATCAGCGAGATGCCCGGACCCGAGGTCGCCGTGAACGCCCGTGCGCCGTTCCAGGCGGCGCCGATGACAATGCCGATCGCGGCGAGCTCGTCCTCGGCCTGAATGATCGCAAAGCGCTTTTTCTTGGTGTCCGGGTTACGGCGCAGCCGGTGGCAATGCCCGGAAAACGCCTCGGCCAGTGAGGAGGAGGGGGTTATCGGGTACCAGGCGGCGACCGTCGCCCCGCCATAGACGCAACCCAGCGCGGCAGCATCGTTGCCGGTAATGAAAATCCGGTCGCCGACCTTGTCGGACTGCTTCAGACGCAGCCCGATCGGGCAGTCGAGCTCGGCGAGCGCCCAGTCGCGGCCGAGATGCAGGGCATGCAGGTTGGGCTTAATTAACGTATTCCTGCCGCGGAACTGCTCGCCGATGAGCTTTTCGACCGCGTCCACCTCGATGTCCAATAAGGCCGACAGCACACCGAGATAGATGATGTTCTTGAACAGCTGCCGCTGCCGGGCATCGGTGTATTCGCGGTTGCAGATCGCGGTCAGCGGCGCCCCGATGACGTTGATGTCGTCGCGGAATTTCGACGGGGGCAGAGGCTTCGTCGAGTCGTAGAACAGGTATCCGCCCGGCTCGATCTCGGCGACGTCCTCGTCCCAGGTCTCCGGGTTCATCGCGACCATCAAATCGACGCCGCCGCGGCGGCCGAGGTGGCCGCTCTCGCTGATCCGCACTTCGTACCAGGTCGGCAGACCCTGAATGTTCGAGGGAAAGATGTTGCGCGAGCTCGCCGGAATACCCATCCGCAGGATCGACTTGGCGAAGAGCGAATTGGCACTTGCCGAACCCGACCCGTTGACGTTGGCGAATTTGACGACGAAGTCGTTGACGCTTTGGATCGCGGCGATTCCGGATTTCGATATCGTTGTCATCGCCTCAGAGCTGAAAGTGTTCGTCATTCCATTACGATTTTGGTCGTCACCCCGCGAAAGCGGGGGCCCAGGGCTGCCGCGCGAGTCGCCTGCCCTCCTGGGTCCCCGCTTTCGCGGGGACGACGGTTAGAACTAGCGGCTGCGGCATGCCGGCCCGGCCCGGGTTATATCGAGAAGGAATTTGCGCATGTCCCAAGCGCCCGTCGGGCAGCGCTCGGCGCACAGGCCGCAATGCAGGCAGACATCCTCGTCCTTGACCATGATGCGCCCGGTCTTCAGCGAATTGCCGATATAGAGGTCCTGCCCGAGATTGAGCGCCGGGGCCATCAGCCGGCCGCGCAAATCTTCTTCGGTGCCGTTTTCGG
>VAZT01000651.1 GCA_005884825.1 Alphaproteobacteria bacterium | reverse complement strand
ACAGAGAAGAGAACAATTTACCACGAAGGACGCAAAGGACACGCGATGGTCGCGATGGGACTCGAACGCCTTCGCGTCCTTTGCGTATTCTTCGCGTTGAAGCGTTGCCTTTTCTGTGGCCGGAATGATGGGTTTCGCTACGCTCAACTCATCCTACGATTTTCCCTCGCCGCTCACCCGAAGAGTGGCGGGATGGCGAGATCGGTCGCGAGCTTGTCCAGGGCGGCGCGGAGCTCGGGCGGGATCGGGATGCCGTACGCGCGGCGCTCCGCGATGCGGTGGTGCCGGTCCTCGCCGGGGAGGCGGATATGATCGAAGCCGGGCAACAATGCCGAGCCGTGCAATTGCCGGATCACCGCATCGACCTGGCGCTTGAAGGCGAGCGGCTCGGCAAACGCCTTGATGTCGAGGACGCAGATCGCCTGGCCGGTATTGGTCGGGGTCGTATCGTCCTTGTTGAAATCGACGACATCGGCGCCATTGGCGGCGCCGTTCAGCGTGCCGGCGAGCAACCCGAACATCAACGCCAATGCCGCGCCCTTGTAGCCGCCGATCGGCAGCAGAAAGCCGTCATCGGCGCGGCTGGGATCGGTCAAGGGCTGGCCCTGACGGTCGATCATCCAACCCTCGGGCATCGTCTTGCCCTGTTGGAGCAGCATGTCGACACCGCCCCAGGGCGGCAGGTGGTTGGCGTTGCCGACCGCGAAATAGAGCCCGATCATGTCGTGCGCGACCGGCATCGCGGCATAGACCGCGGCGGCGCCGGCATGATTGCCGTTTCGGGTGCCGACCCAGCCGACGCCGTTCTCGGCGGCCAGCGCGATCGCCTCCTCGACAGCGCGCGCCACGACGAGGCTGCCGAGCCCGTTATCGCCATCGACGATAGCGGCCGCCCTCGCCTGCCGGATGACCGTGATCTCGGGGCGCGTGTTGAGCCCGCCCGCCTTGATGCGGCGGATATATTGCGGCAGGCGAAAGACGCCGTGCCCGTCGGCGCCGCTGATGTCCGAGGCGGCCATCAACTCCGCCGCCTTCGCCGCATCCGCCTGCGGGATGCCCGCGGCGCGATAGGCGGCGGCGATGAACTCGATCAGCGTCTTATGCGCAATGCGCGCATGTTCAGGCATGGCCTCCCTCCGGTAAGCACCTCGAAGACGAGCGTTTTAACCGGCCGCCGGGCGGCTCGCGGCAAATTTCTTTTGCTGCGTCATGGCGAAGCCATGTTGCAGCCGCTGTGTTGCACGTGCGAAGCTTGCATCAATCAAGAAAGCGGGAGGCCGGACGATGCACAGAGCCCGTTGCAGAAGAGCATGACCGCCGTTTCCCCTAAGCGGCCGAGGGGCAGCTCCGCGTCCTTGCATCTCGCGGCGCCGGTGCACAAGCGGCTCGGCATCGGCACGATCTGGCGCGTGGCACAGCACGATCTGTTCGGCACGAAGGATGTCCAGGACTCGCCGACGCTCAGCTACATCTGGCTCGCCGATCAATTCGGCCATATCGGGATCGGCTTCATGGGCACGCTTGCGGTGATGCAGCTGCTCGACCTCGTTACGAACTGGCCGCTGCTATTTCGGGCGACAATCGCCGCCGGTGCCGCCACGCTGTTTATCGTGCTGAAGGAATGGCGCGATTTCCGCGTCGAAAGCCGTCAGTCGCAGCCCGGCAAGACGCCGCGTCCGGAGCCGTTCGTCTTTAATGCCGGCGAGGTATTCCACAACTGCGTCTGCGCCTGTTTCTTCGTGATCTCCGGAGCGTTGATTGCGCTCGCTGGCGTCTACCGCATTTGGGCCGGAGTGGCGGCATTTCTGGCGCTCGGAGCGATAGCGGCCGTGGTGGCGTACTGGTGGCTGCAGCGGAAGGTCGCGTTTCAGCAGGCCGACTTACCGTTTCTTTATCGCCTTGCGAAGTTTCCGCGCAATTTTGCCGATCCGCAAGCCGAGAACATCTTGCATAACCTGGTCTGCGGAACGCCGACGTACCGACACGTGATGATTGGCGGCCCGCTGAACTCCGGCAAAACCAGTCTTGCCGTCGGCATCGGCACCGAGGCCGCATTCCGCCTTCAGATCGCCCGGTTCACCACGGTCGTTAAATTGAGTCAAACCGGCGCGACCTTGATCTCGGGGAAACCCAATACGGGTCCGCGCCCGGACACGACCTTCGATGACGGACGCGTGTTGTGGCCGCTCGACGATGTCGATCTGCTGATCGTCGACGACCTGGACGGCGGCCTTATCGGACCGGATCCAATCGAGCCCGAGAAGATACGGGCGGCCTTGTTGGCGGCGCCGGGCCCCGCATTCTTCGCCAAATACGCGGGGCGGCGCACCGTGTGGATTGCCGGTGTCGAAAACCGTGTATCGGCATGGCGGCAAGTCATCGCCGATCTAGTCGCAGGCGGCGATGCGGATCAAGTCGCTACCGTGCTGTTGCGCGAAGAGTACGAGAAAGCACTGGTTCGCAGCTGAGAGGCAGGTCGGTTGCTCAGGTGAAGGCGTCGCGGATGCGGGCCCAGTCGTCGATCGCGCTCTCCTGACCGGGGGTGATCGGGATCACCAGCTGGCTCCAGCCGGCATCGCGCAACGCCGCGACCCGTTGCCGCAATTCCTGCTCGGTCGCGGTGAAGGTCGTGCGGCGGATCAGTTCGGCGGTCACGAAGCGCCGCTCCTCCGGTTTGACGAAGACGAAATGGCCGCGGTGGTTGAAGAGATAGCGCGCATCGGGCGGTTCGAAACTGCGCGCCATCTCGACATAGCCGGCGACCGCCTCGGCGATCCCCTCCTCCGCCACCTTCATCGTGTTGTCCCAGCCCTGCTGATCGACATCCGCGGCGCGGTGCAGCAGGGTCGCGGCGCGGGGCCCGGCCTGCGCCATCGCGCGCGGGCTGTCGGCCGGCTCGCCCGGCTGCAAGATACAGCCGCACATCCAGGCGGTGGCGTAGAGATCGCCGGCGGCATGTCCGGCATCACGCCAGGCCTGCTGCATGCCCTCGATCGCGCCAATGCCGCCCTCGACATCCTGGATAAAGCATTTCCAGTTGGCGTTGAGCTTCGCGGTCAATCCCTGCGATTTCGGCCCGTAGGCCGAGATGTGCAGCGGGATCGGATCCTTTGTGTTGAACAGACCGATCTCGGGGTTGAGAAAGCGGATCTTGCGGCGCTTGCCCTCGATCGGCGTTTCGACCGTCTCGCCGGCGAGGAGCGCGTAGA
>VAZT01000650.1 GCA_005884825.1 Alphaproteobacteria bacterium | reverse complement strand
CGGTACTCTCGGCGGTACCATTGGCGCTGTTGGGTCCGGTCGTTGCGCTTACCAGCCTCGGCGTCGCCAATAATCTCTACACGCAGATTGGCCTCATTCTGATGATCGCGTTGTCGGCAAAGAACGGCATTCTGATTGTCGAAATGGCGCGCGAAGGCCGCCTCGTTCACGGCAAGCCGATCCGCGAAGCGGCAGTCGACGCCGCGCGTCTTCGGTTCCGCCCGATCCTGATGACCTCGTTCGCCTTCGGCCTCGGGGTCGTGCCGCTCGTGCTGGCCACCGGCGCCGGAGCCGTCGGCCGCATATCGCTGGGTCTCAGCGTATTGAGCGGCATCATCGCCTCGACCTGCCTCGCGGTGCTGTTCGTCCCTTCGTTCTTTTCGGTATTGCAAGGCTTCGAGGAGTGGCGCAAGGCGCGGAAGAGAGCGCCGATTCCCGCTGCGCGGGCAGCCGAATAAAGCGGCTGCAGGCATGCTTTGCGCTGATTGCCGCAGTCTGCGACACAAACCTTCTGCCTCGCGGCGGCGCTGAGGGGATATGCCACGCCTCCAAAGCCGCCACCTCGTTCCTGTCGCCGGGCGGGGTCGGCGCCCCGGATTGGCGCGCGCGGGCCGCTGCCGCGCATGCGGCATTCGTCGCCTGGCGCCTGAGCCCCGGAGGATTTGCCGAACTGTTGGCGATGACCCCGTTCGTCGATGCGCTCGAGAGCCGGGTCGCTCTCCGTTCCGCAATGTGCCGCTGGCCTGCGTCGTAAACGAGCAGTGTCAGTTTGAACTCCCGGTCCCGACCCGAAGGCGACATTAGCAGCTTATCCGGGCCGCCGCGCTGTGACGGCGACCCAAGGCCCCTGTTGACCATCATAGCCGCCTCCCAGGTAGTCACTCATTGAGACGACTTCCCATGGACCGGAACGGTGATATGCTTTGGTCACATCCTCTCGCGAGAAATAGTTGAAGTAGCGACCATAACGGTCACGCCCTTCGGCGCCCCCACCCTTGTAACTTGCGAAGTGCAGGCCGCCCGGTTTCAACGCCCTGAAGACAAGCGCAAGGATTTGCGGCAACGAACTTCGGGGTACGTGCAACAGGCTCGCGCTCGCCCAAATGGCGTCATAAACCTCAAGAGCATCAAGCTCATCAAAGCGCATCACGCGGACAGGTCGGCCAAGACGTTCCTCGGCTTTTCGGGC
>VAZT01000649.1 GCA_005884825.1 Alphaproteobacteria bacterium | reverse complement strand
CGGCCAGGGTCCGAGCGCTTCGGCGATCCTCTCTAAGACGCCACCGCGGTTTTCGAGAATCTCATTGTTCCAAAAACGGAGAACGCGCCAGCCCTGCGCTCGCAAATCCGCGTCCCGGGGGTCGTGCTCGCCCGGGCGGTTATGCTGGCCGCCGTCGGCTTCAATGACCAACCGCGCTTCAAGGCAGGCGAAATCGACGATATAGGGCGGTATCGGAAACTGGCGGCGGAAGCGCCAACCGAGGCCGTTGCGGCGCAATTCTCGCCACAGCACTCGCTCGGCGTCGGTCATATTTCTGCGCAGGTTACGCGCCTGATTTCGCTTGGGGAGCCCACCGCGCATGTCGTCGCGGCTTGAAGTTGCCCCCACCCTAACCCTCCCCCGCAAGCGGGGGAGGGGGTTTCAGATTGTAGGCCAGGTACGCCCTCTTCCCCGCTTGCGGGTAAACGATGACATACCGCATCGGGGTCGATGTCGGCGGCACCTTCACCGATCTTGTCGCGATCGACGAGGGCGGTCTGACGACGCTCGCCAAAGTCCCGTCGACCCCGGAGGATCCCTCGCTTGGCGTGCTCGAAGGCCTTTCGCAATTGGCCGGCCGCTTCGGGGTCGACCGCGCCGCGCTGCTTCGCGACACCGAGCGCATCGTCCACGGCACGACCGTCGCGACGAATGCGCTCCTCGAACACAAGGGCGCACGGCTCGGTCTCCTCACCACCGAAGGCCACCGCGATGTCGTCGAGATGCGCGAGGGGCTGAAGGACGACCGCTACAACCTTCGAATGCCGCCGCCCGAGCAGCTGGTGCCGCGCCGGTTGCGCCTGCCGATACGTGAGCGCGTTCGCGCCGACGGCCGCATCGACACGCCGCTCGACCCAGCCTCGCTCGAAGCTGCGATCGCCGTGCTCCAGCGCGAGCGCGTCGAGTCGGTCGCGGTCTGCTATCTGCACGCCTGGTGCGACCCGGGTCACGAGCGCCGGACGGGCGAGGCGCTCGCCCGCGCGCTCCCCGACGCCTATGTCTCGCTGTCCTCCGCGGTCTTGCCGCAGATCAAGGAGTTCGAGCGGGTCTCGACGACGATCGTCAACGCCTATGTCGGCCCGGTGCTGTCGCGCTATCTCGCGCGGCTGGAATCGCGCCTCGCCGAGGCCGGCTATCGCGGCCCGACCCTGATCATCCAGTCGCATGGCGGCGTCGCCCCGATCGCCGAGGCCGGACGCCTCGCCGCCGGTGCGGTGCTGTCGGGCCCGGCCGGCGGCGCCGCGGGCAGCATCTACGCGTCGCGCCTCCTCGGCGAGCCGAACCTGATCCCCTTCGATATGGGCGGCACGAGTACCGATATCTGCCTCGTCGTGGACGGCCAGGCGGCGCTCGTCATGGACCGCAAGATCGCCGG
>VAZT01000648.1 GCA_005884825.1 Alphaproteobacteria bacterium | reverse complement strand
TTGATGTTGCCGGCTTTGGCGTGCGCATTGGTCGATCGTGTCACATAATTGACGCCCTTCTCTTTGCACAGTTGTTCGAGCCATGGCCGGCGGCCGTCATCGAGTACCCAGACGCGCACTTCGGGGAAGTCGATGCCGAGCGCACCCACAATGCTGCGCAGGAGGATTTGCTCCTCCTCATTATAGGTTGTGATAAGCACATCGATACGCGGCAGGTGCTTCGATGCGGCCAGCCAGGTCCGTTGACGGGTCGCCTCATCGCTGCGGCTCTTTGTCCGCGACAGATTGATGAAGCCAAATGTCCAGCCGAGACAGGCCAGTGCTTCGGTCACCGAAAAACCCCAGGCATAGAGGCTCTCGAACCGCAGGGCCAGCGGCGGCAACGTATCGGTGAAGCGCCAGAAGATATAGCGCCACGTCAGGACAATGCAGATTGCTAAGAGCGCGGTGCGCGTCCGATTATCCTTGGGGTCAAGAAACGGCAGCCCGATCAGCGCGCAGCCGCATAAAGCAAGCGTCAAGCCAAACGGGCCAAGAAGGTCCATTTGCCCGGCTTCAGGCTAGCCCGAGCAGATGGCGCAAGCGCTCGACAAAGCGGGCCACCCCATGACCATGGCTGTCGAACACCACTTCTCCGGTACGTCCGACGGCGCAACGGTCGCTGTCGTCATCCTTCAGGTCGGTCAATTGCACGGCGACCTGGTGCCGCCGCTCTTCTGGCGCGATGGCGAAGCTGCGGCCGGTCGAGGTCAAGCCAAGCTTACTGATCGTGCCGCTGTATTCGCGGTTGCTGCCGGAAACGCGGAATCGTACCGGATCTCCCAATCGCAACTCGTTGTAATCGCGCTCGGAGACCGAGGCCGTGACAGCGACCGTCGAGCAGTCGAGTACGGTGAACAGTTCCTGGCCTTTGCGGACATACTCGCCGGAGGCGGCTTGCACGGTCCACAAATTGCCGTCGATCGGCGCGGCCAACCGGGTGCTGCTGCGGGCGGCCAGGCGCTTCTGCTCGGCTGCAAGCTCAGCCGTGAGGGTCTCCTGCTTTCGTTCCAGTTGGTTCAGGGCCGCCTCGATCTCTTCGATGCGCACCGTCAATTCACGCGACCGCTGGAACGAGGAGGGGACATCGTTGTAGTTGTCCCCCAGATAGGTGCCTTTGCGGGCGGCGGCCAGTTCGACCAGGAAGGCGTCCAGTCGCTTATTCGCCGCGAGCGTGTCCTGCCGCGCCACCTCGCGCGCGTGCAGGGTACGCTCGTAAGCCGCGTTCGCCATGAAACCGCGGCGTTGGAGAGCCGCACCACGACGCTCCGCAGCAATAGCATCCTGTTCACGGGCGTCAGCCGCCGCGAGCATTGCCCGCCCCTCTTCGACGCGCAATTCGTCTTGCCGCACCCGACCGACCCGGTACGCTTCGGCTTGAGAGTCCGCATCGGCGCGGGCCTGATGCAGATCAACGAGGCGCCGCGACAGTCCATCGCGCTCACGCTGCGTAGCGTGCATATCCTGTT
>VAZT01000647.1 GCA_005884825.1 Alphaproteobacteria bacterium | reverse complement strand
ACAAGCGATATCCCGACGCCGCTCGCCAGCGCGGTGAAGAGGGACGCGCGGTGCTCCGCTTCTCGGTCGACCGCAGCGGGCGGGTGCTCGACTATGCCGTCACCTCGAGCTCCGGCTACCCGGATCTCGACCAGTCGGTCGAAGAGATGATGCGGGGCGCCACCTTGCCGCCCTTCCCCGCCGGAATGCCGCAGCCGATAATGCAGGTATCGGTGACGATCCGTTTCAGCCTGCGGCGATAATCCGCCGCAGGCGCCTATAGCGTCGCGTCCACCAGCTTGCCCGGCACGAGATAGGCTCTGTCCCAGCGCGACCATCTGCCCGGGACCGGCCGCCCGGGATTCCGGTCGCTGCGCCAGCAGATATCGGCCCCCGGCGGCGCCTCGATGAACTTGGTGGCATTGTTGGGCATCGTGAATTCGAGGGTCGAGACGTAGCCGTCGTCGCGCGCGGCGCAGTCCGGGTTGGCGGTGATTACCGCCTCGACGTTGATCAGCCCGAAATTGGGGTTGCTCAGCTGCAGCCTGCCGGGTAGAGCCGCCGGCTGCGGCGCACAAGATCCGGCGCAGAGCAAGACGATGGCCAGAAAGGCCAGCAGGTTTCGTGCAGTCGACAATGAGATCCCCAGAAACGAAGGTGCCGGGTTTTGAGCTTTTTCCGCAACCTGCGATCAGCTTATCATGGCCGGGCCTGGGTCAAGGAGGGACGAGATCATGGACAAACGCATTGCGGTGATCGGCGCCGGCGCAATCGGCGGCTACACCGGCGGTCACCTCGCGCATAACGGGTTCGACGTGACATTGATCGACCCTTGGCCCGAGCACATCGAGACGATCCGCAAGGACGGGCTCGCGATCGAAGGCGTGACGGCGGAGGAATATGTCTGCGCCAAGCCGAAGACAATGCATCTGACCGAGGTGCAAGAGCTCGCAAAGCATGAACCGATCGATATAGCGATGGTGGCGGTCAAGTCCTATGACACGGAATGGGCGACGATGCTGATTGCCCAGTATCTGGCGCCCGACGGATACGTCGTGTCGTTGCAGAACTGCATGAACGAGGAGCGTATCGCCGGAATTGTCGGCCCCGACAAGACAGTCGGCGTCATCCCCGCGCTGCTCGGCGCCGAGCTCTACGCGCCGGGGCGGGTTCGGCGCACCGCCGCAAAGGGAT
>VAZT01000646.1 GCA_005884825.1 Alphaproteobacteria bacterium | reverse complement strand
TTACGAGCGGACCCTTGTAGTCCCGTCTCTCGGGTCCAGTGCTGGGCTATCCAACGATATACGCGACCCTGCCGCCGGATAAATAGAACAGCCAGCCGTCTCCCACTATGTTCGGTGTGGTGATCGCGACGCCTTGAGACCGATAAACCGGGCGCGATGTCACCACAGTCAGGCAAAAGAAACCTTCAGGAGAAAGTAGTCGATCATGAGGATTTGGAGAACATCAGGGATGCTCGCGGCCAGTAAGCGTCTCCCGACCGTGGTCGCGGCTGTTGTCTTGGTGAACCTCGCGGTTCAACCGCTAACAGCGCAAGGTGCGACTTACGACTATGTGGCCCCGCAGGTTGCTCCCCCAGTCGCGGCCAATCTCGGAACGGCGGGCATCGCCGCGATATTGAACGAGACCGCGCCCAACCCGCCCTACCTTGTCGCCTATCAGCTGACAACGACCGACGCAAACAACAAGATCGCCGGCGCTGCGCCCCTGAAAGTGGTCCCGACCGACGATGCGTTACATCCCTATCTCGGGGTATTTCACAATCAGATCAACAGCACGCAATTTGCGACCTATCTCGGCTACTCGAGCGACCTGCGGGTCTGGCACACGATTGGCCAGATCCACAGTCCCGCGAGCCAGCCTGATTTGCGGATTCTCCCCGACGACAGCGTCGTCTATGCGGAAGAATACAATTTGTCCGGCCGGCCCTACGTCAGAGTGCAATATTACGGCAATGGCACCACCAGCGGGCTCGAGGCGCTGATTGCCAACCCGGCTGTGGCGCCGACGCAAGCTATCACACTACCGGGAACGGCCCTCGCCAAGGCCGATGGGACACCCGAATTCGGGCGCATCAGCTACAGCGGCGCGATCGCGAGCTCGACTTTGGAAATCACGCATCATTATTTCTATCTGGGTCAGCGCGACTTGGAGGCAGACGGCACCCTGACCAATTTCAAAACTTGGTTGAGTCCATCGGATACGACAGTCAACAATCTCGTGAGCAATGCGGGCGGCAACGGCAAGATTGGCGATCGCGAGGTATTCAAAGTCGGCAATCAAGTGTTCGAAGTGGTCGAAGCGCAGGTCAACCCGACGTCGAGCAGCGATTATGGCTCCTGGCGGCTTTTTCTGGTCAACAAGACGGCGAACACCGCTCAAAAGCTCAGCCCGGTACTCGCCGGAGGGGCTCAGTCGCTCGGCAACCCGACCGTCTCGTTTTTGACATTGCCGACCGGCGTTCCTGCGCTCGTGTTCACTTGCTTTGTTTTCGGCACCAATAACGGCACCACGCCGCTCGGCGGGCATATGTTCGTCTACCCCCTCGAGTAAAAGGAAGCCGTAAAGACGCACGGACTGCCTCGCTCATATGGCCGGGTCGAGAGGACCCGGCCACATGCGCCGAGGACCGGCTGATTGCGGCTTCTTCCCCGTCAACCCGATGAGCGCGGAGACAATTGGCGACGTCGCGCTCTTTGATGTGCCGGCGTGCTTTTGGGCGCATCTGCTCGATTTCTTAATGCCGGTGCGGGCGCCCGACCAACACGCGCGCCGGGTTGGGCTGATGAAATCGATCAATATCGGTTTGGATAAGCGTTAACAAATCGCGATCCGATGAAATTATTTTGCCGACATCAAGAGCGAGATTGGCACGGTTCGGATCCCATTTGGGCAGGATCTCGTCATCAACGACAGTTCCCAGGTGTCCGCTCATCACCGCCACGACATTCAATACACCGTCCTCGACAAAGAAAATCGGAGATCCGGAGGCTCTCGGCCGGGTCGCGCAGTCGGTCGT
>VAZT01000645.1 GCA_005884825.1 Alphaproteobacteria bacterium | reverse complement strand
GCCTGACCCTCGCCGTCGCGGTGCGTGGCCCGGTGACGACAATCGAGGGGCTTGCCGAGCAGGGGGGCGCGCTGCACCCGATGCAGCAAGCCTTCATCGATCAGGACGCATTCCAGTGCGGCTACTGCACGCCGGGGCAAATCGTCTCGGCGATCGGCTGCGTCGCTGAAGGGCATGCCGGGAGCGACGCCGAGATCCGCGAACATATGAGCGGCAATCTCTGCCGATGCGCGGCCTATCCGAACATCGTCAAGGCGATCAACCAAGCCAAGGGCGAGATGCGGAGCTGACGAATGCGTCCCTTCCTCTACCAGCGCGCCAACGGTCTCGCCGAAGCGGTGCAGGCGGCGGCGACCCACGACAGAGGCCGTCTGCCGCCGACGATGGCGGCGGCGCAGTACCTGGCCGGCGGCACGACCCTCCTCGACCTGATGAAGCTCGACGTGATGCGGCCCGAGGTATTGGTCGACATCAATTCGCTCGACCCGGCCGGGACCCGCATCGAACGTCGCGTCGACGGGCTCTATCTCGGCGCTTTCGTCACGATGGCCGCCGCCGGCGAGCATCCTGAGATAAGGCACGATTACCCGGTCGTCGCCCAAGCCCTCGATCTCGCTGCCAGCCCGCAGATCCGCAACATGGCGACGCTCGGCGGCAATGTATTGCAGCGGACCCGGTGCAATTATTTCCGCGATCCATCCTGGGGCGCATGCAACAAGCGCGAGCCTGGCACCGGCTGCGCCGCGCTGGGTGGCGTCAACCGCAAGCATGCTGTGCTCGGGGTCAGCGACCATTGCATCGCCGCCTATCCGGGCGATTTCGCACAGGCCCTGGTCGCGCTCGATGCCGGGGTCGAGATCGTCGGCCCGGGCGGCCCGCGGCTCATGCCATTCGAGCAATTGCACCGTCTGCCGGGCGACACCCCGCATATCGAGACGGTCCTCGCGCCGGGCGAGCTGATCGTCGGCTTCCGGCTGCCCGTGGCGCCGTGGACGCGGCGCTCGCTCTGCCTGAAGATCCGCGACCGGCAATCCTATGAGTTCGCCCTGGCGTCCGCCGCTGTCGCGCTCGACCTCGCTGACGGCGTAGTCAACGAGGCGCGGATCGCGCTTGGCGGCGTCGCGGCAAAGCCGTGGCGAGCGCGCGAGGCCGAAGCCGCGCTGAACGGCCGCGCTATCGACGAAGCCGCCGCCCGGCATGCCGCCGACGCCGCTTTTGCCGCCGCACGGACCCTCGGCGAGAACGACTATAAGCCCGAACTCGGCAGGCGGACCCTGGTCCGGGCCCTCCTGCAAGCTGCCCAATTGAGCATCTGATCATGGACCAAACAGCCAAGATCGGCACCGCAGCGCCGCGCATCGATGGCCGCCTGAAGGTTACCGGAGAGGCCCGTTACGCCTCCGATGTGCCGCTCGCCAACCCTGTCTACGCTTTCCTTGCGACCAGCGCGATCGCCCGCGGCCGCATCACCGACATCGACGAAAACGCCAGCCGTACCGTGCCCGGCCTCTTGGAGATCCTGACCCACCGCAATATCGGCAACGTGGTCAAGCCGACCAAGCTGTTCAGCGACGGCGGCTATCTCGGCTCGACCATCATGCCGTTAGCCTCAAACCAGATCTGGCATGGCGGCCAGATCGTCGCCGTGGTCCTCGCCGAGACTTTCGAGGCGGCGCGCGAAGCGGCCCATCGGCTGAACGTGACCTACACCGTGGAACAGCCCTCGGCCGGCTTCGACAGCGCCGGTGCGACGACGGTGGCCGCCAAGGACGTCTCGAGCAATTATGAGGATCCCGCGGTCGGCGATGCCGAGACTGCGTTCGCCGGCGCGCCGGTGACGGTCGATGCGCATTACGCGACGCCGACCCAGCACCACAATCCGATCGAGTTGTTCACCACCAGCTGCGCCTGGGCCGACGGCAAGCTGACGGTGTGGGAGGGGAGCCAGAACGTCACCGGCCTCAAGAACGGCCTCGCCGAGCAGCTCGGCATCGA
>VAZT01000644.1 GCA_005884825.1 Alphaproteobacteria bacterium | reverse complement strand
CAGACGAAATAAGCGGCGAGCGCACCGAAAACGAGATTGAGCCAGAACGTATAGTTGAAGCTGAAGGTCGTGAGCTCGGCGCGGATGTTAGGGTTGGGCTCGGGCACCAGGCCCGCCGCCGTAAAGCCGACATCCATGATGAGCCCCGCCAGCACCATGGTGACGTAGAAGACGGCCGCGATATAGGCGGCCATGCGCCAGCCGTAGTAGCGGCGATACACGTCGAGCAGCGGGACGACGATGAGGTCGGCATAGAGCAACGCCAGCACCCCCCCGAAGCTGATGCCCGAGGCCCACAGCACGGCCGCCATCGGCACGTTACCGATCGAGCAGACGAACGAGATGACGGCGATCAGCGGGCCCACCAGTGCGTTGACCGGCACCTGCAGCCAGCGCGAGGTACCCTTGAGAAACAACGCTGCCCAGAACTCGGCGGGCACAAAGGCCGACAGCGCGCCGGCGATGAGAAATCCGCCGACGAGATCCTTCCACAGCATCGACCAGTCCATGACGAAGTTCTGGGCGATGACGATGCGCGCGCGTGGACCTGTCACTTTCTGCCACAGTGTCTCGCCAGCGAGCGCCATCGCTTCGTGCTCGTGCCCGCCGGAAGGTTCGGGATGGCGACGCGCTTCCTCCACCAGCTTTGCGGGGTAGGTGAGCCGCACCAGCACGCTCATGATGATGACGAGCACGACGCCGCCGATCCATTCGGCCGCGGTGAACTGCCAGCCCATCAGCAGGTATAGGATGATGCCGAGCTCGATGACGAGGTTGGTCGAGGCGAACAGAAAAGCGAGGGACGGGATCAGCGCCGCGCCTTTCTTGAACAGCGTGCGGCTGATCGCGGCCGAGGCGTAGGAGCAACTCGAGCTTACTGCACCGGCAATCGTCGCCAGCGCGATCTCGCGCACGCCGTCGCGCCCTAGCGCGCGGCGCATCTGCTCGGTCGACGCCACGGCCTGAATGATGGCGGAAATGGTGAAGCCGAGCACCAGGTTCCAGCCGATATCCCAGAACATGCCGGCCGCCATCAAAAGCGCGTCGCCGAGCTGGTCTCCAAAATTTTGATGCATGGCGGTCCTCCGGCCGTTTTCCGGCCGGCCTTCGTGTGTCAGTGATGCGGGTGGCCGTCGGATGGTGTCGGCGCGGGCCAGCCTTCCTCGCTGCCGTGAAGATGCTGGGCGCCATGCGCCATGTTCGCCATCACGAGCCTCGCATATTCCTGCTCGCTCATTGCCGGCAGTTTCCTGACGAACGCCACGGTGGCCCAGAGCTCCGCGTCGCTGTGATCGCTCCAGGCCGGCATCCCGGTCATCTTGATGCCGTTCTTGACGATCCAGAAAAGCTCAGCGGCGCTGTAAAACGGCGCGGCTTTGGCAAGGTCCGGCGGCGGTGGGTAAAGACCCCGGGCGATATCGCCGCGCGGCACGCCGGGCGCGCCGTGACAGACGGCGCAGTGCGCTGCGAAATGTTCGACGCCCATCGGGATGTTCGCCGGGTCGTCGAAGCCCGGCGGGACCTGGATAGCGGCCGCGTGGGCCTTGATCGAGCGGATGCGGGCGGTTTCTATCACCCAGCGGGTGATTGGCCTATGCGGCGCGGTTGCCGCCACGTCGTAAACGCCGGTAGTGATCACGGCGAAGCCGCCCAGCAGCGCAAAAATTCCGGCGATGAGGATGGAGGTGATGAGGCGCCGCATGCCCGCCTCCCTCAAAACCAGGTGCGGATGCCGAAGACGAAGCGGACGTCGCCGGCACTCTCGCCCGCCCGCCGCGCGAACCTCGCGGTCTGGCCGAATTTTCCTTCATAGACCACGCCGAGATAGGGCGCGAATTTGCGGCTGAATTCGTAGCGCAGGCGCAGGCCGGTATCGATGTCGGAAAAGCCGGCGCCGACCATGCGGACGGGGTCGGCTTTGCTGTAGAGATTCACCTCCACTTGCGGCTGCAGGATGAGCCGCTGGGTAAGAAGGAGGTCGTACGAGCCTTCGAGCTTCGTGGCGAGATGGCCCTCGCCACTCACATAGCCGGTGAGCTCGACATCGAAAAAATAAGGCGCGAGACCCTGAATGCCCAACGCTCCCCAATTGCGGGTCGGGCGTGAATCGATATCGTGCGCAACCCGCCTTGCAGATCGAAATAGGTCGTGATCGCGCGGCTGTAGAGGAACTGATGTTGGCCGTCGTCGAGCGTGCCGTTGCCTTGCAGGGTGCCCTCCGACTTGATCCATAATTTGTCGTAATCGGTGCCGACCCAGCCCTGTCCTTCCCAGCGGGACTCAGTGTTGCTGCCGTTAAACCGGCCCTCAAGCTCGTTAAAGAGGAGGTGCGCGAGGATTTCCCAGTCCATTACCGGCCGCACAGCGCCGCCGAGCTCCATGCCAGGCGCCGACTGATCCTTGGCGGGGGGCGTCTGGGCCGCGGCGGCCATCGCGGTGGCGACGAGCGCGGCGACAAACGAGAGGATGCGGGTGCTCATAAAACACGCGCCTCCCGGAACATGCCCATCTCCATGTGGTAAAGGAGATGGCAGTGATAGGCCCAGCGGCCGGGCTCGTCGGCAG
>VAZT01000643.1 GCA_005884825.1 Alphaproteobacteria bacterium | reverse complement strand
GCATTCAGCACGCCGGCTTGAAGCTCAGGGACATGATGCCCGGGTTTCCCCCATATCTGCGCGGACCGCGGGCGACGATGTACGCCAACCGGCCGTGGACGATCCGCCAGTATTCCGGATTTTCGACCGCCGAGGAGTCGAACCGGTTCTACCGCGACAATCTCGCGGCCGGGCAGATGGGGCTGTCGATCGCGTTCGACCTCGCCACGCATCGCGGCTACGACAGCGACCATCCGCGGGTCGTCGGCGATGTCGGGAAGGCCGGTGTGGCGATCGACTCGGTCGAGGACATGAAGATCCTGTTCGACGGCATTCCGCTCGACCGGATGAGCGTGTCGATGACGATGAACGGCGCCGTGCTTCCGGTGCTGGCCGGCTACATCGTCGCCGCCGAGGAGCAGGGCGTGCCGCAGGAGAAGCTCTCGGGCACGATCCAGAACGACATCCTCAAAGAGTTCATGGTCCGCAATACGTATATCTACCCGCCGGGGCCGTCGATGCGGATCGTCGCCGACATTATCGAATACACCGCGCGGCATATGCCCAAGTTCAACTCCATTTCCATCTCGGGCTATCACATGGAGGAGGCCGGCGCGACCTCGGTGCAAGAGCTCGCTTTCACTTTGGCCGACGGGCTCGAATACGTGCGCGCTGCATTGTCGCGCGGGTTGGCGATCGACGAGTTCGCACCGCGGCTCTCGTTCTTCTTCGGCATCGGCATGAATTTCTTCATGGAGGTCGCGAAACTGCGAGCCGCTCGGGTGTTGTGGGCGCAACTGATCCGGCAGTTCGCGCCCAAGAATCCGGCGAGCCTCGCGTTGCGCACGCATTGCCAGACCTCGGGGGTGAGCCTCACCGAGCAGGACCCGCACAACAACATCATCCGCACGACCCTGGAGGCACTGGCTGCAGTGCTCGGCGGCACCCAGTCATTGCACACCAACTCGTTCGACGAGGCATTGGCCTTGCCGACCCCGGCCTCCGCGCGCATTGCCCGCAACACGCAGCTGATCCTCGCCGAGGAGACCGGCATTCCGCATGTCATCGATCCGCTCGGCGGCAGTTATTACGTCGAGAGCCTGACCTACTCGATCGCGGCGGCGGCGATGGCGCTGATCGACGAAGTCGAGGCGATCGGCGGCATGACCAAGGCGGTCGAGGCCGGCATGCCC
>VAZT01000642.1 GCA_005884825.1 Alphaproteobacteria bacterium | reverse complement strand
TTTTCCGATCCTGCTCGGTACCGCCAATGTGTGTGGGGCCGGCTGGATCGTTCCGGCGAAATACTATGAGGCGGTCGGGCGAGATGGGTTCATGCAGAAGCCGATCGGCGCCGGGCCCTACAAACTTGTCTCGCAGCAGCCAGGGGTGAAGATCGAGTTCGAAGCGTTCGAGGACTATTACCGGCCCGTGCATGTCAAGAACTTCACGATGGTCAGCGTGCCCGAAGCAGCGACGCGTCTGGCGATGCTCGAGCGCGGCGAAGCGGACATCATGTATTTCGTGCCCGGTGAGCTGATCGACCGAGTGAAGAACAACCCCAAGCTGATGCTGGCCCCAGTGGTCTCTGGAAATTGGTGGCTCGAATTCCCCGGCTTTCAAGACCCAAAGAACCCTTTCCATGACAAGCGTGTGCGTCAGGCCGTGAGCCTCGCGATCGATCGGAATGCGATCAATCAGACCGAGAGCGGTGGGATGGGGGAAGTCGACGGAAACTGGATCAATAACGATGTCGAATACGGTCTGGAATGGCCCAAATGGGAGCGCAACCTCGGCAAGGCCAAGCAGTTAATGACTGACGCCGGATATCCAAGCGGCTTCAATGTCGATTGGGTTACCCCCGTCCCCAACTTTTATTCGCGCGGGGAGCGCGTTGTCGCGCAACTCCAGAGCATTGGCATTCGTACCAAGGTGCAGGTGATGGAGCGGGGTGTTTTCCAGAAGAAAATGGAAGGCGGACTCAAGGAATGGCCGGGAGTTCAGATCATCATGAATGCCACCCGCATCGGCGGGACATGGTCCAATTGGTACGACTCAATGTTTAAATGCGGCGGCTTCCAGGCGAGAGATTTCTTTTGCGTTACCAATCTCGACGACAAATTCAAGCAATACTCAGCTTCCTATAATGTGAATGAGCGTAAAACCCTGGCTGAACAGATCCAGCGCGAGATTTTGGAAAACTATTATTTCGTCCCGGTGTTCCGTCATGCCTTTGTCAACGCGATCGGGCCGAGGATCGCGGCTACGAAATGGCAAGACGTGTTCCCGACATACGAAACGTCCGGCTATCCCTATCCGTGGGAAGACATCAAGCTGACGGAGACCGCGGCGGCGGAGAGGTGAGCAGATCGCGAAGGAGGAGCGGCGATGGCCCGGTTCATGATGCGGCGGACTCTCTACGCCATCGTCACGTTGTTCATCCTCAGCCTGACCATTTTTACGGTGGTCAGACTGACCGGTGACCCGGTGACCTTATTGGCCGAACCGGGCGCGCGCGCCGAGGATCTCGGCCGCGTCCGCGCCGAATGGGGGCTCGACCGCTCGTGGCCGGTGCAATATCTCGCCTTCGCCAGGAACGTCTTGACCGGGCAGCTGGGCAAGTCGTTCAACTACGAGATGCCGGTCAGTACGCTCTATTTCCAGCGTCTGCCCAACTCTCTGGAATTGGCACTGGCGGCGACGCTGATCTCCTTCTTTATAGGCATTCCGGCCGGCATCATCTCGGCCGTCCGGGTCAACAGCGCCTGGGACAATTTTGGCAAGATCATCGCCTTGCTGGGGTTGTCAATTCCCGGCTTCTGGCTGGGGCTGGTCATGATCCTGACCTTCTCAGTCTGGCTCCACTGGCTGCCGACGAGCGGGCAGGGCGGTTGGCGGAATGTGATCATGCCGGCCGTGGCGCTGGGCTGGTACTTTGCCGCCTCGCTCTTGCGCCTGACGCGCTCCAGCATGCTCGAGGTGCTGCGCAGCGAATACGTCAAGCTCGCGCGTTTGAAGGGGCTGCCGGGCTATGTGGTGCTCGCTGTCCACGCCTTCAAAAACGCGCTAATCCCGGTGCTGACATTGGCCGGGGTCAATCTTGTCGTCATGATCAACGCGGCGGTGATCATCGAGGTGATCTTTGCCTGGCCGGGTATCGGCCGGCTGCTCTACGAGGGCATCTTTCAGCGCGATTTTCCGCTCGTGCAGGGGGTCGTCATGGAGGCCGGGATGATGATCGTGGTGATCAACCTGATCGTCGACCTCCTCTACGCCTACATCGATCCACGCATCCGCCTGACCAAGTAGGTGCGCCATGATCTCCAC
>VAZT01000641.1 GCA_005884825.1 Alphaproteobacteria bacterium | reverse complement strand
TGACCATCCGCGGTGCGAATCCAACAAGTGAGCTGTGGGCCGATATCCGCGTGTGGCGATGGGCGACGGCGGCTTTTGCGATCCTATCGCTCGCGTTGCTCGTCGCCGCGATCATTGCCCGGGATCCGCCCGATTTTTCCGAGATATCGATTGTGGCCATCGTGCGCGACGGCGAACGGCATCCGGTCTGGGCGATCCGGCTCGCCCGCGCCGCTCACCAGATCGCCGCCGACACTCTGCGGGATGAGCCGGCTCCGCCGGGACGCGTCTACCAGCTGTGGCTCTTGGTCGCCGACCGGACCGGGCCGCGTCAGCTCGGCATCTTGCCGCCGGCCGGACGCAAGCGCATTGCCGTCTCGCCGGGGAATGCGCGCCTGTTGGCCGGCGCCGGCGAACTCGTGGTCACACTCGAACCGGCCGGCGGTTCGCCAAATCGCGAGCCGAGCGGCCCGGCGGTGTTTCGAGGGGCCCTCGAGAGGGCCGGTTGAATGCGGTCTCTACCAACGTGAATTTTCCAAGAATGTCTCTATTCCTGCCCGAGGCGTGTTGCGCCACAGTTATAAGGTGAGCGACACTTCGGCGGCATTGCCCCGTAGCCTTAGTCATAATGGGGGTTTCGGGTGCCGGAAAACCCACCGTCGGGGCGGCAATGGCCCGCACCTGGAGAAAATCCGATCCCGGTCGATCGTAAAGAGCACCTTCGGCGTTCTCTACGTGGCGGCACGAAAGCCGCGGTGACCTCGGCCAAATCTGAGAGGGACGATTTGATGGCGCCCACCGGCTCGATAGACGAAATCTGCGTCAATACGATCCGCACCCTGTGCATCGATGCGGTGCAGAAGGCCAAATCCGGCCACCCAGGGACGCCGATGGCGATGGCGCCGGTGGTTTATACGCTGTGGCAGGACTTCCTGCGCTTCGATCCCGACGATCCGATCTGGCCGAACCGCGACCGTTTCGTGTTGTCCAACGGCCATGCATCGACCTTGCTTTATTCGATGCTGCACCTGACCGGGGTAAAATCGGTCGACGAAAAATACGAGCGGCTCGGCACGCCGACCGTCGGGCTCGACGATCTGAAGCGGTTCCGCCAGCTCGACAGCAAGTGCCCGGGTCACCCGGAATATCATTGGACCTCCGGTGTCGAGACGACGACCGGCCCGTTGGGGCAGGGGATTGCGACCAGCGTCGGGATGGCGATCGCGGCCGACTGGCTGGCGCGCCACTTCAACCGGCCGGATTTTCCGTTGTTCGATTACGATGTCTTCGCGCTGTGCGGTGACGGCTGCATGATGGAGGGCGTCAGCAGCGAGGCGGCTTCGGTGGCCGGCCATTTGCGGCTCGGCAATCTCTGCTGGATCTACGACAGCAACCACATCACGATCGAAGGCAACACCGCTCTCGCGTTCAGCGAGGATGTCGCCGGGCGGTTTCTCGCCTATGGCTGGCATGTGCAGCGGGTCAGCGACGCCAACGACCGCGAGCGCGTCGCCGAAGCGATCACTGTCGCCAAGCGGATCGACGATCGGCCCAGTCTGATCATTGTCGAAAGCCATATCGGCTACGGTGCGCCGCATAAGCAGGATACCTCGGGCGCTCATGGCGAGGCGTTGGGCGAGGCCGAGGTCAAGCTGGCCAAGCGCTTTTATCACTGGCCGGAGGACGCGCAATTTCTCGTGCCGGAAGGCGTCTACGAGCATTTCGCGGAAAATTTCGGTGCCCGCGGGAAGAAGCTGCGGTCGGAATGGCTGGCGCTCTTCGAGCGCTACCGCAACACTTATCCGGAGCTCGCTGATCAGTGCGAGAGGATGCAACGGCGCGACCTCCCGGTGGGGTGGGACAGAGACATTCCGTCGTTTCCGGCCGACCCGAAGGGCATCGCCAGCCGCGACTCGTCGGCTCATGTGCTGAACGCGATCGCCCCGCGCTTGCCGTGGCTGCTCGGCGGTGCCGCCGACCTCGCGCCCTCGACGAAGACCCGGCTGACTTTCGAGGCAGCCGGTGATTTCGAGCGCGATAACTACAGCGGCCGGAATTTTCATTTCGGCATTCGCGAGCATGCGATGGGGTCGATCTGCAACGGCCTTTCGCTATCGAAGCTCCGCCCGTACGGCTCGGGTTTCCTGATCTTCTCCGATTACATGAAGCCGCCGATCCGGCTCGGGGCTATCATGGAGCTCCCTGTCGTTTACGTCTTTACGCATGATTCGATCGGGGTGGGCGAAGATGGGCCGACGCACCAACCGGTCGAGCAGTTGGCGGCGCTGCGCAGCATTCCCGGGCTGATCGTCCTGCGTCCGGCGGACGCCAACGAAGTGGCGGAGGCATGGCGGGTCGCGCTGAGCCTCAAACACGAACCGGCCTGCCTGATTCTGAGCCGGCAGAATCTGCCGACCTTCGACCGTACCCGGTATGCACCGGCGAGCGGCGTCAG
>VAZT01000291.1 GCA_005884825.1 Alphaproteobacteria bacterium | reverse complement strand
CAGGCGGTTGCGGTCGCGACGCCATGCTGACCCGCGCCAGTCTCGGCGATGATCCGCCGCTTGTTCATGCGGCGCGCCAGCAGCACCTGCCCGAGGCAATTGTTGATCTTGTGCGCGCCGGTATGGTTGAGCTCGTCGCGCTTCAGATAGAGCTTGGCGCCGCCGAAATGACGGGTCAGCCGCTCGGCGAAATACAGGGGACTCGGCCGTCCGACATAATGCTCGAGGTAATAATCGAGCTCGGCCTGGAAACCGGGGTCGCGGCGCGCCTCGGCATAAGCCTCGTCGACCGCGAGAACCAGCGGCATCAAAGTCTCGGCGACGAAGCGCCCGCCATAAATGCCGAAATGGCCGCGTTCGTCCGGCCCGCCGCGAAATGTATTCGGTAGCTGCAACTTTACCCCTCAGTCCGGCCGGCCGGTGTCCAATTGACGGCCGATTTCTCCAACTCTAGCATCGCCGCGCGACAGGGAGACATCAAACATGGAAAGCCTGCTTCCCTACACCGGCAAGGAATTTCTCAACAGCCTCAATGACGGGCGGGAGGTGTGGATTTACGGGGAGCGCGTCAACAACATCACCGAGCACCCGGCCTTCCGCAACACGGCGCGGATGATCGCCCGGCTCTACGACGCGCTGCATCGCGATCATGCGGAAAAGAAAAACCTGCTGACCTGCCCGACCGAATGGGGCGGGTTTACCCATCGGTATTTTGTTGCGCCGCATTCCGCCGAAGAGTTGGTCGCCGGGCGCGATGCGATAGCGGTCTGGGCACGTCTGACCTATGGCTGGCTCGGCCGGTCGCCCGACTACAAGGCCGCTTTCCTCGCAACTTTGGGAGCCAATGCGGAGTTCTATGCACCGTATCAGGAAAATGCGCGTCGTTGGTACCGCTACAGTCAGGAACGGGTGCCCTTTGTCAATCACGCGCTGGTGCAGCCGCCCGTCGACCGAAATATCGCGCCGGGGGCGCCGGGCGGCCCCGAGGATGTCTATGCCCACGTCACCAAAGAGACCGGTTCCGGAATCCATGTGACGGGTGCCAAGGTCGTCGCGACCGGATCGGCGCTGACCCATTTCACCTTTGTCGGGCAGGTCGGGCTGCTGCCGGTCCAGGACAAAAATTACGCCGTGGTCTTTCTCGTCCCGACCAATGCGCCGGGGGTCAAATTCATCTGCCGCGTCTCGAACGAACAACGCGCCGCGGTTCTCGGCACGCCGTTCGACTATCCGTTGTCGAGCCGCCTCGACGAGAACGACGCGATCTTCGTCATGGACGACGTATTTGTCCCGTGGGAGAACGTTTTCGTCTATGGCGACATTGACAAGGCCAACAGCTTTTTCCCGCGGAGCGGGTTTGTGCCGCGGTTCCAATTGCATGGCTGCACGCGCCTGGCGGTAAAGCTCGACTTCATCACCGGGCTATTGATCAAGGCGACGGAGACCGCCGGGACGCGCGGCTTTCGCGGCGTCGAAGCCAATATCGGCGAGGTGATCACCTGGCGCAACGCGATGTGGGCGTTGTCGGACGCAATGGCAAAGAGCCCTGAGCCGTGGACCGACGGCTTTGTGTTGCCGGGCTCCGAGCCGGGGGCCGCTTATCACGTGCTGGGACCGGAAGCCTATGTCCAGGTCAAGCATCAGATCGAGAGGACGGTCGCCAGCAGCCTCATCTACCTCAATTCGCACGCCAACGATTTCAAAGTCCCCGAATTGCGCAAATATCTCGACCGCTATGTCCGCGGTTCCGGCGGCGTCACCGCGGTCGAGCGCGTTAAATTGATGAAGCTCTTATGGGACTCGATCGGCACGGAATTCGGCGCTCGCCACGAGCTCTACGAGATCAATTATTCCGGCAGCCACGAGGAAATCCGGCGCTTCGCGCTGTTGTCGGCCGTGGCGACGGGCCAATACGAGCGCTGGAAGAGCTTCGCCGACAGCTGCATGGCCGAATACGATCTCGACGGCTGGACGGCGCCCGACCTCGTCAACCCGGACGACGTCAGTTCGCTGCGTTAGGCCCGGGTTCGCGACAGATCGCCGCCATAGTCGTTGAAGCGAATTGCTGTTCCGAACTGTCGCGAGTGGGTGCGGCGCCGCTCGCGTTGGCGGAGCCTTGACCAGACAAAGCAGAACTTAATCCAAACCTATATTTTCGTCGGTGTCGCCTATTTCGCACTTTTTGGCGCGGTTCTGCTGCCGCTCGGCAACCTGCTTTCTTTAATTTTTACTTTCGAAATCAACTACAACGAAGGGTGGAACGTATACAATGCCGACAGGCTGATCCACGGTGAAATCGTTTACGACGATAATTACTGGAGGATAAACAATTACCCGATCGGGTCATTTCTGATTGTTGCCGCCGCCAATGTTCTGATCCATGATCTCTTGCTGAGCGGACGACTGGTCGCGCTGGTGGCCTTCGCTGCAATAGCGGTGTTCGCGGCGATTACAGTCCGGCGCTTCGGCGGCGGGCGAACCGACGCGGTGTTTGGCGCCGGCTGCGCGGCGGGTTCTTGTTATCTGATGGCGCCGGCATGGATCGTCGCCGACGATCCGCAGACGCTGGGCGAAGCCGTCATGCTCGGCGCTCTCGTCAGTTACATCGCGCGCCAGCCGGACCGCCTCAGCTTGCTGCGCACGGCGTTCCTCGTCGTGCTCGGCGGTTTCATCAAGCACAACCTCTTGGCGATCCCGGTCGCGATAACCCTCGATCTGGCCTTTCGCTCGCCGCGGCGGCTCGTGATCTGGCTCGTCTCGTGCGCCGTTTTCGCGGCGGGGTTTCTCGGCCTAACGCAAATCGTGGCTGGTGGCGACTTCATCGATCATCTGATGTCGCCACGGCGCTTCCACTGGTATGGCGCTCGGTACCACCTGATGAAGTATCTGCGGCTATTCAAATTCCCGTTGGCCGCGATCGCGTTGAGCTCATCGCTGGTTCTCGCGGCAGATCAAATGATCTTAGCGGCCTGGGGCACGATCTCGATCATCAGCGCGACTTTGCTATCCGGCTTCGAAGGGACCTCTTACAACATGTTTCAGGATGCCGCGGTGTTTCTCGGGGTCGCCGCCGGCGTCATGATGTCCGAGTTGCGCAAGTCCGAGTTTCGCGGCCGATTGGCAAGGGTATTGGCGAGCACTCTGCCTTTTCTATTCGCCCAGCCGATTCTGGCGAGAGCCCCTGATATTGTCATGCAAGTATATCACACCCCAGCTCTGTTAGATTCGGACCGAAGAAAGCAAGAGACGTTCTTGGCTGACGCTAAATTTGTTTCCGACAAGCAAGGACCGGCGATTTGCGAGAGCCTGCTCCTTTGCTATGGGGCCGGCCAGCCCTTCATTCTGGATCCGTTCAACTCGCGGCAGTACATGCTGTCCGGCCGGCTCGATCGAGGCGAGTTGATCCGGCGCATTACCGCCCGCGAATTTGCCGTCATTCAGCTTCACGCCGATATTTGCGACGATCCGACGACGCTAACCTGTCACATCCTGCATTATCGGCAAAAGATCGATCGTTTCACCGACGAGGTGCTCTACGCCATCGATGAATATTATGTGGTCGCGCGGCGCTCCACCTTCGGGTCGTTCTACGTCCCGAAATAACCCCGTGTTCTGAATGATTTTCCGCGGTCTCCGGGTTGCGAACGCCGCAATGCGGAGATAGGCTCCGGGCACACTGACAGGACCGGTATGGTGCGTTATCTCAGCACCCGCGACCCTCGCGCTGCGCCGTCGACCCGCTCCTTTGCGGAGGTGCTGCTCGCCGGTCTCGCGGAGGATGGCGGGCTCTACGTGCCGGATCGGATGCCCGGGCTGACCGGAGGCATTGCCGGTCTTGCCGGCCTGCCCTATGCCGAGATCGCCGCCCGCATCATCGCCGTATTCGCCGGCGACGCCTTCCCGTCGGGCGAATTGCAGCAGCTCACCGCCGCGGCCTATAGCCGGTTCCGCCATGCTGCGGTCGCCCCGTTGGTGCAGATCGACGAGGGCCTCTGGCTCCTCGAGCTCTTTCATGGGCCGACCCTCGCCTTCAAGGATCTGGCGTTGCAGTTGGTCGGGCCGATGTTCGATGCGGTCTTGGCCGGGCGCCGCGAGCACGTCACGGTGATCGGCGCGACCTCCGGCGATACCGGCTCGGCCGCGATCGAAGCCTGCCGCGATCGGGAGGCGATCGACATTTTCATCCTCTACCCGCATCAGCGCGTCTCCGAGGTGCAGCGCCGGCAGATGACGACCGTTGAAGCGGCCAACGCGCATGCGGTCGCAATCGAGGGTACATTCGATGACTGTCAGGATCTGGTCAAAGCGCTATTCGCCGATGCCGGACTGCGGCACGAACTGAACCTGTCGGCGGTGAACTCGATCAACTGGGCTCGAATCGCCGCGCAAACGGTATACTACGTCGCCGCCGCGGTCGCGCTGGGCGCGCCGGCGCGATCGGTTTCGTTCAGCGTCCCGACCGGCAATTTCGGCAATGTCTATGCCGGACACGTCGCCCGCCAGATGGGAGTGCCGATCGATCGGCTGGTAATCGGCACCAACCGCAACGATATTCTGGCTCGGTATTTTGCGAGCGGGCGCATGGCGCTCGCCGCAGTCGAGCCGAGCCTCAGCCCGAGCATGGACATCCAGGTGTCGAGCAATTTCGAGCGGCTGCTGTTCGAGCTGAAGGGCCGTAATGGCGCCGCTGTCGGCGAGACCATGCGGAATTTCCGGCGCACCGGCTCGATGCCCGAGGACGACCAGGCTTGGCGCGCCGCGCGCCGCTTGTTTTCTGCTCACAAGGTGGACGACACTGAGACGATGCAAACCATCTCGAAGACTTACGCCCGATCGGGAGCGCTGATAGATCCCCATACGGCGGTCGCCGTTGCCGCGGCGCGAGCCGATATCACCGCCCCTGGGAGGAGCACACCGATGATCGCGCTGGCCTGCGCCCATCCAGCCAAGTTTCCCGACGCGGTCGAGCGCGCCACCGGGCTGCGCCCGGGTTTGCCGCCGCCGCTGGCCGACCTTCTCGAGAGGCGCGAGCGGATTGTCGTCCTGCCCAACGAGCTCGGCGCGGTCAGTCGGTTTATCCGCGCTCATGCGCGTCGCGCCGGAGCCACGGCATGACCGCCCGGGTTTCGCGACTGGCGAACGGGTTGCGGATCGCCACGGACGCGATCCAAACCGTCGATACGGTATCGCTCGGCATCTGGGTCGATGTCGGTACAAGGCACGAACCGGCGGCAATCAACGGCGCCGCGCATTTTCTCGAGCACATGGCCTTCAAGGGCACCGAACGGCGCAGCGCCCGCGCGATCGCCGAGGAGATCGAGGCGGTCGGCGGTCACCTCAACGCCTACACTTCCCGCGAGAGCACCGCTTACTACGCCAAGGCGCTTAAGGAGGATATGGCGCTCGCTCTTGATATCCTTGCCGACATTCTGCAGCACTCCACCTTCGACCCCCAGGAGCTGGAGCGCGAGCGCACGGTGATCCTCCAGGAGATCGGCCAGGCCAACGATACGCCCGACGACATCATCTTCGATCATTTCCAGGAGTGTGCCTATCCCGAGCAGGCGATGGGGCGGCCCGTGCTCGGAAGGCCGGAGATCATTCGCGGGCTGGCCCGCGATGCAGTGGTCGCCTATTTGCGCGACCATTACGGCGCGCGGCAAATGGTTCTCGCGGCAGCCGGAAATCTCGAGCACGAGCGCCTTGTCGACCTCGCGGACAAGCTGCTGTCGGGCCTGCCGGCCGAGCGCTCCGTCAGCACCGAGCCGGCACGCTATGCCGGGGGGGACTGGCGCGAGGACCGGGATCTCGAGCAATTGCACCTCGTGCTCGGCTTCCCCGGGGTGACGCTCGGCGATCCCGATTATTACGCCGCTTCGGTCTTGTCGACCGCGTTTGGCGGCGGCATGTCCTCCCGGCTGTTTCAGGAAATTCGCGAGAAGCGGGGGCTCGTCTACGCGATCCACTCATTTGTCCACGGGTATCGGGACGGCGGCTTGTTTGGGATCTATGCCGGAACCGGTGAAGACGAGGCGGCCGAGCTCGTGCCCGCGCTGTGCGAAGAGGCGATGAAGCTGCAAGACGGCTTGAGCGCGATCGAGCTGAGGCGCGCCAAGGCCCAGATGAAGGCAGGGCTGTTGATGTCGCTGGAGAGTACCTCCGCCCGCTGCGAACAGCTGGCCCAGCATCTGTTGATCTATGGCACGCCGTTCGATCCGCCCGAGGTCGTGCGGCGCATCGAGGCCGTCGATGATGCTGCAATTCGACGGGTCGTGTCACGCTGGTGTTCAGCGCCGCCGACCGTCGCCGCGCTGGGGCCGTTGAGCCGATTGGAGGATTACGACAAATTGCAGGCGCGCCTCGCCGCTTAGTAGGCACCCAGAATAGATGGCGCCGCAACGGAAAACCTTTCCGCGATTGTTTCTGTCCCGCGCCGATCCGTATCGGCTGACCGGCGCTCGTGTCTTTCTGCGCCCGCCGGAGCGCGGCGATTACGAGGCATGGGCGAGCCTACGGGCGGGCTCCCGAGACTTTCTTTCCCCATGGGAGCCGAGTTGGCCGCCCGATGCATTGAGCCGAGCGAATTTTCGGGCGCGAGTCGCGCGTTATGCCGAAGATTGGCGTACCGATCAGGCATATAATTTTTTTATCTTCACCCATGACGAGACCCTGATCGGCGGCATTGGCCTGTCGAATATCCGGCGCGGCGTTTCGGAGACGGCGAGCCTGGGCTACTGGGTGGGCGAGCCCTTTGCGCGGCAGCGTTATATGACCTCGGCGCTGCCGCTCGTCGTCGACTTTGCGTTCGAGCGCCTCGGGCTGCATAGGCTCGAGGCTGCCTGTCTGCCGAGTAATCTCCCGAGCCGCTCGCTTCTCGCCCGAGCCGGGTTCCAGCAGGAAGGCTATGCCCGCGAATATCTCTGCATCGCCGGCAGCTGGCAGGACCATCTTCTGTTCGCGATCCTGCGCGGAGACCGCGCCGCGCCCCCGACTTAAATTTGTCGAATTAAAGCCCGCGCTTTAGCGGCCTGCGGATCAGGCGTGCCCCGCCTCGCTCGACAGCATCGTCAAATCCACGCCGAGCTTGGCGAGCGCCCGCTGCCATTTTTGGTCATGGTTCGGATCGAAAATGATCGCGTCGTCGGCCGGGACCGAAAGCCAGCCATTGGCTTGGATCTCGGCATCGAGCTGACCCGGCGCCCAGCCCGCATAGCCGAGGGCAAACAGGCTCCGGCGCGGACCCCGGCCTTGCCCGATTGCGCGCAGCACGTCGAGAGTGGCGGTGAGGGCGATATTGTCGTTGACGACCAGGGTCGCGTCCTCGTTGTAGTCGGTGGTGTGCAGGACAAAGCCGCGGCCCGCCTCTACGGGACCGCCGTAATGCACCGGCCGTGAACCGACGCCGCCGCTCGGCGAGATGTCGAGCTGAGCGAACAGCTCGCCCATGGTCAGCGACCCGAGCAGCTTGTTGATGACGAGCCCCATGGCGCCTGCCTCGCCGCTGTGCGCGCAAATATAGACGACCGACCGCGCGAAGCGCTCGTCCACCATCTGCGGCATCGCCAATAAAAGCTGCCCCGTCAGTGACATTGCCCTGCCTCGCTACGCAAGCGACCGCCGATCACGCGCTGTGCGTCTCCGGTAGCTATACACCTACAGAGGCCTTTTGTTGCCGATTTCGGGGTCAAAAGGAGCGACCGGTCACATCATCGGGGCGGTTTGCCCGGCCGGGCCTCCTGTGTTATCGCTCCGCCGTCCGAACATCTCCCGAGGGATTGCAAATGACTATCCAGGTTGGCGACAAGATACCATCGGCGACGCTCAAGCAGATGACCCCGGAGGGGCCGAAGGACATCACCACCGACGAACTCTTCCGCGGCAAGAAGGTTGCCCTCTTCGCCGTGCCTGGAGCGTTCACTCCGGCCTGCTCGCAGCGCCACCTGCCCGGTTTCGTCGACAAGGCTGCCGACATCAAGGCCAAGGGCGTCGACGAAATCGTCTCCGCCGCGGTAAACGATGTCTTTGTCATGACGGCATGGGGCAAGGAGCAGAGGGCCGAGGGCAAGGTGCGGATGCTGGCGGACGGCAGCGGGGATTTCGTCCGCGCGCTCGGGCTCGACCTCGACGAAGGCTCCGGCGCCGACGCGATGCTCCGGGCGCTTTAGGACGGTTTCGGCGGCCACGCTACCCGCGGGCTGGCGCGGAGCGCTGCTTTCCCCAGCTCTCTTCGGCGATGCGGGCCCGCGCAATGGCGTCGGCCCGCTCGTTTTCGGGGTGGCCGGAATGGCCGCGCACCCAGTGCCAATCGACGACGTGCCGGGCCGCCGCGGCATCTAGCCGCTGCCACAGATCGACATTCTTGACCGGCTGCTTGTCGGCTGTCCGCCACTCCCGCC
>VAZT01000670.1 GCA_005884825.1 Alphaproteobacteria bacterium | reverse complement strand
ACCGGGATCCCAAATGCCGGGCAGCTCAACGCACTTGCGACGCTCAACATCAGAGGCGAGCGCTCGGTGACCTGCCGCGGCGAGTTCGACCGGCATCCTTCCGAGGGACCGTTGCCGCCGGGCGCACCGCCGGTCTGCGAACACTTCCGCCAATTGCCCGATGCGCTCGAACACGCCGCCGAGCTCGATGCCGCCTACGGGCGCGATCCCGATCTCGACAAGATGCCGATGTACGGCGTCGTCTTCTCGTTCAAGGACCCGTTCGACACCAAAGATATGCGCACGGCCGCCGGGGGTGACGCGGCCTACGACATCGATTTCCCGGCGCGCGACCACGTCCTTGTCGAGCAGTTGCGCAACAAGGGCGCGATCATCTTCGCTAAGGCCGTGTGCACCGAATATAACGGCCGCGCCGGTGATCCGGGCGGGCGGCACAAGCCCGAGAAGGTATTGCCCTCGGTACTGGGGTATCAGCGCAGCAGCTGGGGCGGCAACCCCGCTAACCCCTATGACACGACGCGCGCCGCCTCATTGGGTTCGAGCTCCGGGTCGGGCGTGTCGGTCAGCGCCAACCTCGTCATGGTGAGCCTCGGCGAGGAGACCCGGGCTTCGACGCGCGGACCGGCCAACCACAACGCCGTCGCGCTGATCCTGCCGCACAAGGCAATGCTGAGCTTCAACGGCGGCGCGATCGGCGCCGACATCTATTGCGACCGCAGCGGAATTCTCGCGCGCACGATCGCCGACGCCGCCAAAGTCCTCGACGCGTTGAAGGACCCCGAAACGGGCTATTACGACCCGCGCGACCCTTATACGACGGTGCCGCGCGCCTCGGTGCTGGCGAGGCCCTATGCAAGCTGCACAAAACCATCGGAGTCTCTCCGGGGCATACGCATCGGGGTCATCCGCGAGTCGATGCTGATCCGCCCCGGCGACAAGGCTGCCGAGCCGATCGCTACGGCCGCTGCGGCCGAGATCAAGGCGGTCCTCGGCGAGAAGCTCGGCGCGACGTTGGTCGAATCCTCGGACCCCCTCTGGGAGCGTGATCGCGACCTTGAACAGATGAACCCCGATTTCCGACAGGCTCTCGCGCGGCTCGTCCCGGTTTTCATGCCGGACCTGCTGTTCCGGCTGGGCCCCGATGGCCAGCCGCTCTTCAAAGAATTCGCAGCGGCGGTCCACCCGACCGAATTCGCTCCCGGCAAGGTCTTCGGCAGCGGCTCGATGGCGCCGATCGATTACTGCGTCGAACTGGCCGAAGGCCGGATCGCGCCCCCCGCGAATCTCGACATCGCCACTATCCAGGAGCAGGAGCTGGCGATGTCTTTCCGCTTCCATGTGAACCAATACCTATCGCGCCGCGCCGCCGATTGGCGGGAGCGGGGGTTCACCGAGGGGCTGGTCGATTTTGCTGCGCTCAATGCGCGCTCGAAATTCTGGGGCGACGACGGCCGCGCCGCGTTCAAGAACTGGGAAGCGGTCACCGATCCGCGCAACCCGCTGGGCGGGCGCCAGGGCGTCGACGAGCGCATCATGCTGCGCGAATTGCTGCGCCGCCTCGATATGATGGTGATTCTCGAAAACCGCCTCGACGCGCTGGTCCGCCTGCACACGCCGTTGCCGCCGGCCAAAATCGGCGGCGCCAACGACCCGCTCGGGGGCCGCAACAACCTGCGCCCGGAATCCTACTACGGCCCCAACGCCGGCCTGACCGAAATCCTGATCCCCGCGGGTTACGTGACCACCGTCTACGACCCGGTCTTCGCGCTTAGCCCCGACGCCACGCGTTATGTTTCGGTCCCCTCCGATACCCCGACGACCCTGCCGCCCCCGGGCCTGCCGTTCTCCTTGGTCTTCCGCGCCGAGCCCGGCAAGGAAGGCGTCGTCTTGCGTATCGCCGCCGCCTACGAAGCCGGCTCCAAGCGCCGCACCCCCCCACCCGCCTTCGGCCCCCTCCATCATCCAGCGCAACTGCGGTAACGTACACGGTCTAATCGCTATTATCCGAGAAAAGACGGCAAGCGCGCCGCAGTAACTGCGACATTCGATCGGTGTCACACGGCG
>VAZT01000669.1 GCA_005884825.1 Alphaproteobacteria bacterium | reverse complement strand
CAGCGTCCACGCCGCCGCGCCGGAACAGGCGCCGCTTTCGCCCGCTCGGAAGCCCTTATCGACGAAATCCGGGCCGCGCACTCGCGGCTCTCGTCCTGCCCGAATTCGATCGTCGGCAGGATTGCCAGCGGCGGCATTAGCACTGCCAGCGCGCCGGCGACTCCGCCGCGCACCGTCAGCTCGCCGACTTCCGGGCGGATGCTCGGGCTTTTAAGCGGGCCTTTGATGTCGATCGGCGCATGCAGCGAGCCAATGCTGAAATGCGCCGCCTCGGTGTTCAGCTTGTAGTCGATCGTCTCGTTGCGCAGATTCACCGAGCCCGTGCCGTGAACGTTCGCCTCCTTGGTCACCAGCAGCAACGTGCGCGTATTGAGCAGCCCCTTCTGCAGCGAGAAATCCGCGATCATGCATTCGACAGGCGTGCGTTGCGGGAGTCCAAGAGCGGACAGAAGCGCGTTGCCGAATTCCAGGCCGGATAGATCGACCAGGAGTGCGCTCAAATCGCCGCCGATCATCAGCAGCCGCGCTCCCCCATCGCCATTTCCGAGCATCTGCGCCAAGGAGTTGCCCGAGGTCACGATATCCGCGTGCCCGCCGATCGCGCCGGCGCCGCCGAACGTGTGGGTCGCCGCCATCAGCCGCGCGACATCGACATGCTCGAAATCCACCGCGGCCTTGGCGCGGATTACATCGCCGCTGCCGTCGAGCACCGCGGTTCCCGCTATCCGTCCGCGTCCCACCCCGAAGCTGATCGGTTCCAGCGCGATCTTGCCGTTCATGACCGACAGGTTCACGACGAGGTTGTCGAGCGGCACCGACCGCCCAAGGATGTGCTCGCCGTGGTAACGCAGCTTCACGTCGGCGGCGCGCAGCTTGGGAAGGCTGATCGGGGTTTCCGGCAGCAGCTTCGGACTAGCTTCCGTGCGCGCCAACTCTCGCTTTTGCGCCGCACTTTGGTTGGCGGTTGATAGCCGCCCCGGCGTGGTCCCAATGAAGCCGCCGAGATCAGCGAGATCGACCTTGGCCGAGGCGAGGTCGGCAGCGACGACCGGCCTCTCCTGGCCGGGATCCTCTTCGATGGTGCCGCGGAGGTCGCTTGACCCGACTACGCCGCGGAAATCGCGAAAGCGAAATTTGTGGTCGGCATAGTCGAGCTGCCCGGAGACCCGGTACGCCGGCGTCTCCGGGATCGGGATGCCGGTCAGGTGATAAAGGTCGCGCATATCGGGGCCGGCCAGCTCCAGCTTGAGGTCGGCGCCGCCGAAGGTCAGCGGATCGGTCAGCGTGCCCGTTAGCCTGACGTGCGTGGCGCCGTGCGCGAGCTTGAGGTCAACCGGATAGGGGTGCTGAGCGTCGCGCAACGAAAGAAGCGCGCCACCGACGAGCTGACCGGTGACGGACTGGCCGGCATAAGTGCCCTTGGCATCGACCACGATCTGCGAGTCCGTCGTCTGCGTACCTGGGACCACGGCTGGCGCCTCCCGCGTCGCGATGCGCAGCGCGAAATCGGCCTTCAGAGTCGGAATCACCACATGCGCCTGACCGTCGGAGATGTGAAGATCGCCGATTTTCACGGCGGATTCGCCGCCTAGTGCCAGCGTGTAGTTGTTTTTCCCATCCGCGGTCTGTAGCGCCTGGACCTCGGGCCGCTCCAACGCGATCTCGGGCAACACGATCTCGCGGGACCGGATGTAGCCGATCACGTCGGCCTTCGCGCTCAGCCGCGCGATCCGGGCGAAATCTCCCTCCGGAAAGCCGGCCGGATTGGCGATCCGCACATCATCGGCGCTCACCGTCGTGACCCGCCCGAGCTGCACGTGCAGATGTTCGATCCTCACTTCGCGGCCGAGCATGGATGAGGCGCGGCCCTGCACGATCGGAATCAACCAGTCCCAGTTCCAGAATGCGACAACGGCTGCGATCGCCGCGACGGGAATGAACACCAACAGCAGAGGCTTGACGAACCGACGCGCAGCCATGCAACCGGTCCATATAGGAGGATCCGGCAAGACTGCCTTTGTTATGCCTGATTAGCAAGCTAGGCACCGGAGGCGATCCGCGGCTCACCGACACCCGAAACCTCGCTGGCCTCTTGACGCCCGGATCTGCCGAGCAGGAAATTGCCCGGAGCTTTTTGACGGCTTGAACGGGCGGGAAATCGACGCGCTGCTATGAGGCCGTGCGGCGGGAACTCGTCACTAGCGCAGCACCTATTGGCTTTCCTGGGGAGCTCGATTTGGGGGCCGTCGCCCTTTGTCGACCGGCGCGACGATTGTCACGCCCGAAGTGAGCAGCCGTCGGGCGATGCATGTGAAAGCGCCCCAGGCATGCCGCAAAGAGCTCGCCGAGCTCATCGACGCGAACGATCGGCGTTTGGGGGCTTCACGATCGCGGCGTGGGTCGCGTCTCGCGCCCGGGTGCACCGAACTCAACCGCTGGACGAGTCGGCCTGGTAATCGCGCTAGGCGGGCGATTGGGCGGTGCGCTCGACCCGCTGACACCCGATTCGATGCGCCACGGCGATACGGGCTGAGGCAGCATTCTGGCCGGCGGCGGTGGCTGGGCATCCTCTCCAAGAGGGGGGCGGAT
>VAZT01000290.1 GCA_005884825.1 Alphaproteobacteria bacterium | reverse complement strand
GGGTCGCCCACAGATCGGGCGGTTCGCTGACGTGAGAGTCGGCGGAAATCAGCTTGTAATCCGGCATGTAGACCTCCTCCCCGAAAACTCCTTGTCAGACGCGCTTTTCGACCGGCACGTAATGGCGCTCGTCTGCTCCCACGAAGAGCTGGCGCGGGCGCATCAGCTTGGCGTCGGTATCCTCGAGCATCTCCTGCCACTGCGCGACCCAACCGACGGTGCGCGCGATTGCGAACAGGGCGGTAAACATCGACGTCGGGAACCCGATCGCCTTCAGGATGATTCCCGAATAGAAATCGACGTTCGGGTATAATTTCCTCGTAATAAAATAGTCGTCGTTCAGCGAGATCTTTTCCAGCTCCATCGCCAAGTCGAGCGTTGGATCATCCTTGATTCCCAGCTCGGCAAGCACTTCGTGGCAGCTGTCGCGCAGAACGCGGGCCCGCGGATCGTAGTTTTTGTAGACGCGATGACCAAAGCCATACTCGATGTCGTTCTTGTTTTTGACCTCTTTGATAAATTCGGGGATGTTCTTCTTGTCGCCAATGCGGTCGAGCATCTTGAGCACCTGCTCATTCGCGCCGCCATGCGCCGGCCCCCAGAGCGAGGCGATCCCCGCGGCGATACAGGCGAACGGGTTGGCGCCGCTCGATCCGGCGTTGCGCACCGTTGCGGTCGACGCATTCTGTTCGTGATCGGCATGCAGGATGAAGATACGATCGAGCGCTCGCGCGACGACCGGGTTGACTTTGTATTCTTCGCACGGCACGGCGAATGTCATATGGAGGAAATTTTCGGCGTAACCCAGTGAGTTCTGCGGATACATGAATGGTTGGCCATGCGTATATTTGTAGGCCATGGCCGCGATCGTCGGCATCTTGGCAATCAGGCGATATGAGGCGACCATCCTTTGGTAAGGGTCGTGAATGTCGGTCGAATCGTGGTAAAACGCGGATAATGCCCCGACCACTCCGCACATGACCGCCATCGGATGCGCGTCGCGGCGGAAACCGTGGAAAAAGCTCGAAAGCTGTTCGTGCACCATCGTGTGGTGGGTAATGTCATAAATGAACTGGGCCTTTTCCTTGGCGTTCGGCAATTCTCCATTCAGCAGCAGATACGCGACTTCGAGAAAATCACTGTGCTCCGCCAGCTCCTGGATCGGATAGCCGCGATACATCAAGATCCCTTCGTCGCCGTCGATATAGGTGATGCCGGAGCGGCAGGCGGCAGTCGCCATGAAGCCCGGATCGTAGGTGAAATGCCCGGTCTGCGCGTAAAGCTTGCGGATATCGATGACGCGAGGGCCGATTGATCCGGCGATCACCGGAAGATCGATCGACTTCCCGGTCTCGTTGTCGGTGAGCGTCACCGTTCCGGTGACCATGTTGTTCCCGTCCATCGATCCACCTCTGTCGCTAAGCCGGCTGGGGGTTGCCTGATGCAGCGCAAAAATAGGCCTGTCAAGCGAAGTTGGCAAACGCGCGTGTCAACCCGCCGATCCGGCCGCATCCGCGATCCGTCCAAGGCTCTCGTCGCGCCCCAGGATCTTCATCACCACGAATATACCCGGGGAAGCAAGCGAGCCGGTCAAAGCGGCCCGCAACGGCTGTGCGACCGAGCCGAGTTTGGCTCTCTTGTGATCGGCGAAGGAGCGGATCTCGGCTTCGAGAAGCTCCGGCTGCCATTCGGAGGCGCGTAGGCGATCGATCAAATCGACCAATAGCCGCCGCGCGTCGGGAGTGAGCAGCCTCGCGGCCTTTTCATCGAGCCGGATCGGCCGTGGCGCGACCAGAAAGCGGGCATTGGCAGCCAGCTCGGCCAAAGTTTTGGGGCGCAGCTTGAGCTCGGGCATCGCCTCTCGCACGCGCCCGAGCTCGACATCGGTGAGCGGCTTCCCGACCAGCTTTTCAAGTTTCGGCGCGATTAGCGCGACAAGGCGCTCGTCCTCGGCCGCGCGGATATAATGGCCATTCAGATTGTCGAGCTTGGCGAAGTCGAAGCGCGCCGGCGCGCGGCCAACAGCATCGATATCGAACCACTCGATCGCCTGTTCGGTAGAGATGATCTCGTCGTCGCCATGGCTCCAACCGAGGCGGAGAAGATAGTTTCGGAGAGCCTCGGGCAAGTAGCCCAGCTCGCGATATGAGTCGACGCCGAGCGCGCCGTGCCGTTTGGACAGCTTTGCGCCGTCGGGACCGTGGATCAGCGGGACATGGGCGAATTGCGGGACCGCCCAGCCGAGCGCGTCGTAAATCTGCTTCTGCCGAAAGGCGTTGTTGAGGTGGTCGTCGCCGCGGATCACGTGAGTGATGCCCATGTCGTAGTCGTCGACGACGACCGAGAGGTTGTAGGTCGGCGTGCCGTCGGCCCGCAGGATGATCAGATCGTCGAGCTCGGTGTTGGCGACCGTAACCTCTCCTTGGACAAGATCATGGATCGTCGTCGAACCGTGCTGTGGCGCCTTTAGCCGGATAGCCGGCGCAACGCCGGTAGGAGCCTCCGACGGATCGCGATCGCGCCAAGTCCCGTCATAGCGAACCGAGCGCTTTTCGGCGCGCGCCCGATGACGCATCGCCTCCAGCTCGGCCGGGGTGCAATAACAATTATAGGCGTGTCCCGCGGCGAGCAGCTGCCGCGCGATTTCAGCGTGCCGCGGCGCGCGCTCGAATTGATGGACGATGTCGCCGTCCCACTCGAGGCCCAGCCAGTCGAGCCCGTCAATGATCGCCGCAACCGCTTCCGGAGTAGACCGGACGCGGTCGGTGTCCTCGATGCGCAGCAGGAATTTGCCGCGATGGTGCCGCGCAAAGAGCCAATTGAAGAGCGCGGTACGCGCTCCGCCGATATGCAGAAACCCGGTCGGAGACGGCGCAAAACGAACAACGACGCTCATCCCCCGAGGATGGGTATGGGTGCCGGTGATATCAACGCTCGGGCAGCGGGTGGCTACGGAACATCTCGCGCAGGCGGATCTTCATAACCTTTCCGGTCGCGGTGTGCGGCAGTTGATCGAGCACCACTACGTCGTCGGGCAGCATCCAGCGCGGAAAGTGCTCGGCGAGAAATTTGAGCAGGTCATCGCACTGCGGCCGACAATCGGCCCGCGGCGTCACGATCAGCAGCGGCCGCTCGGCCCAGCGCGGATGCGGGACAGCGATCACTGCGGCTTCCGCTACATCGGGATGCGCGATGGCGGCGTTTTCGAGGTCGATCGAGCTGATCCATTCGCCGCCGGATTTGATGACGTCCTTCCGCCGGTCCATGATCTGCATGTAACCGTCGGGGTCGATCGTCGCGACATCGCCGGTGCGGAACCAGCCGTCCTCGTCCATCGCTGCGGCGCTCGCTTCTGCATCCTCGAAATAGCCGTTGACGATCCAAGGCCCGCGAACCAGCAATTCACCCATCGAGGCGCCGTCATAGGGCTGGGGCTGCCCGGCATCGTCGACCACCTTCATCTCGACCCCGAACACCGGCCGGCCCTGCTTGGCCTTGACCTTCATCTGCGCGTCCCGGTCGAGGCCGAGATGCTTTGCTTTCAGCGCCGCCGTCGTGCCGAGCGGGCTCATTTCGGTCATCCCCCAGCCCTGCCGTACATCAATGCCGTGACCTGCGAAGGCTTCGACCATCGATGGCGGCACCGCGGAGCCACCCGACAGAATCCGGTGAAGGGTCGAGCAGCGCGCGCCCGTCGCGGAAAGGTGCGCCTCGAAGCTGAGCCACACGGTCGGCACGCCAAGCGCCAAGGTAACCTGCTCCGCCTCGAAGAGCCGATAAAGGCTCTGGCCATCCAACCGCGGGCCCGGCAGCACAAGCTTCGCCCCTTGCATCGGCGCCGCATAAGGGATCGCCCAGGCGTTGACATGAAACATTGGCACCACCGGGCAGACGGCGTCAGACGCCGAGATGGAGATCGCATCGGGTAGCGAGATCCCTAATGCGTGCAGCACCGTGGAACGGTGACTGTAAAGCACGCCCTTCGGGTTGCCGGTTGTGCCCGAGGTATAACAAAGGGACGACGCCGTGCGCTCGTCGAATCCGGGCCACTCGAAATCCTCGTCCTCGGCGCGAATTAACGCCTCATGGCAGGGGAGGCCGGGAAGGCTGAGGCCGGTTGCGGGCTCGGCGCCCTCCTCAGTCATCCATATGATCCGGCATTCCGGCGACAGGTGTGGTGCCAGGCGTTCGATGAGCGGAGCAAAGGTTGTGTCGACAAAGAGCAGCCGGTCTTCGGCATGATTGACTATGTAGAGGATCTGCTCATTGAACAGCCGCGGGTTGATCGTGTGGCAGACCGCGCCGATCCCCGAGATCGCGTAATAGAGCTCGAAATGGCGGAAGGTATTCCAGGCGAGTGTCCCGACGCGGTCGCCGGGTCTGATCCCGAGCTTCAACAACGCCCGCGCGAGCCGTTTGGCGCGCCGCTCGGCCACGCCGTAAGTATAGCGGTGTATCCCCCCTTCGACGGTCCGCGAGACGATCTCCGTGTCGCGATGATACACAGCCGCATGCTTGATGATCGCCGAAATCAGGAGCGGCCGCTCCGACATCAAACCGTGCATCGCCTACCCCGTAAGCCGTCCCTATCATTATCGAGCGCCAATTCTACCGAATTTTATAGCGAACAGGATCTTTGTTCTGCCGCGAAAGAGGAACGGCATGCCGATCGAGCTCGCCGCTGACGAATTCGGTTCGGGGCCGCCGGTAGCGATCCTGCACGGCCTGTTCGGCTCCGGCCGCAATTGGCGGTCGGTCGCCCAGCACCTCGCGGCGCGCCACCGGGTTCTGAGCTTCGATCTGCGCAATCACGGCGGCTCGCCTTGGGCGGACGGAATGTCCTACGGCGAAATGGTCGAGGATCTGCGGGTGTCGTTGCGCGCTCACGGCATCGAGCGTGCCGCGCTCTTGGGGCACAGCATGGGCGGCAAGGTCGCGATGCTGATGGCCTTGCTGCATCCCGGCTTGGTAGATCGGCTCGTCGTCGTAGACATCGCACCGGCCGCCAATCCGCCCAGCCTGCTCGCCTATATCCACGCCATGCGGGGGGTCGATCTTCGCGGCGTGACACGACGTGGTGAAGCCGATCTGCAGCTGGCCGAGGCCGTTCCCGACCCCGCCGAACGCGGCTTCCTCTTGCAGAACCTCGTGATCGGGCAAAACGGCGCGCATTGGCGCCTGAACCTCGAAGCGATCGAGCGCGGCTTCTCCGAAATCGTCGGCTTCCCGGACCTGCCGGCGGGCACGGTCTATCCGGGGCGGGCTTTGTTCATCTCGGGCGCCCGCTCCAATTACATTCAGCCCGAGCACGAACCCTCAATCCGGCATCTATTCCCACAAGCTCGGATCACCCGCATCGAAGGCGCCGGGCACTGGGTCCATGCCGAGCAGCCGCAGGCCTTCCTGCAGGCGATCACTCCGTTCCTTTCCGCCGCCGCCTGACGCGGCGCCCGGCGCCGTGATCCGAATTCCCTGTGGCTTGCCTGCGATCGGCATTTTCGCTACACCCGTGTCCCCACCCGACCATGGTCACGGGCGCGTAGCTCAGCGGGAGAGCACTACGTTGACATCGTAGGGGTCACTGGTTCAATCCCAGTCGCGCCCACCATTCCTTTCAATGATTTAGCCGTTCTCCGGGTAAGCGAGAGGTAAGCCTCTCCGAAATGAGCGGAAAGTACGAAGGGTATTTCCGGGATGGTTGAACCAGCCCACCGCCCATGGGCCTTTTGCGGCGGCCACCCTGGATCCAGGCCGCGAGCCGAGTGGAGGAACTGTATCCGAGTAACACTGTTTGTCAAATAGGATTAACTTCGAAGAGGCCCAAGATGAACAGCGACCAGATCAAGGGCAACTGGAAACAGTTCGTCGGCAAGGCTAAGGAGAAGTGGGGCCAGCTTACTGATAACGACTGGAAGGTCGTCGAGGGAAAACGGGACCAGCTCGTCGGAAAAATCCAAGAGCGGTACGGGATCACACGCGAGGAAGCCGAACGTCAGCTAGGCGACTTCGAGAGGACCCAAGAGAGGGTCTAACCCGCTGTCCTAATTTAGGACGGTTCTGAGTGATAAGGGCGGTTGTGTCGGGCCGAGATGGTCTTGGCAGCCGCCCTTTGCTTGCGCACGGTTTTGTGACGAGCTGAGTACTCCTCACTCCTGTTCAAGGTTGACCCACAGGCGGCGGCGCGGTGTTTTGTCACAAACCGTTCGAGGAGGCCCGCCATGCCCACCTACATCGTCGGTGATATCCACATAAGCGACCCTGCTTCCTATCAGGCTCATTTGCCGCGCGCGCTGGCGACGATTGCCCGCTTTGGCGGGCGGGTCGTCGCAGGGGGCGGCAAGATCGATCTTTTGGAAGGTGATCCGATGCCGGAACGGGTCTTTATCATCGAATTTCCCACCGCCGATGCGGCCCGACGATGGTATCAGTCCGATGACTATCAGGAGGCATTAAAAACCCGGTTGTCGGCATCGCACGGCCGCGTGTTTCTGATCGAGGGTAACGAAATATCCGGTGCGGTTCCCGTGGCCGGTTTAGACGCCGGGAAACACTGAACCTGTTCCGCAGGCGACAACCGGGGGGCCCTAGCACCAATGGGGCCTCTGAGCTGGGGCTCGCTGTCCGGCCCTCCGGTCAATGCATTGCGCTGGTGTCGCGGGAAGCCATGCCTTCCGCGCGGCCTACTCGCCGGCGCCCTGGGTTCCCCAGCTCCAACGGCCGTCCACCCAGGCCCATCCGCCGGAATATTGGTGCCAATGACCGGGAGTGAAGGTCGCGGCGTTGGTGGGTTGGACAATGTATTTCCCAGGCTCCCAAACGTATTGGCCGCCATCCCAGACCCAATGACCGGGGTCCCAAGCGTAGCCGGGCAAGGGGGGCGGTACATTTTCTGCGAATGGTGCCGGCGGTGGGGTTGTCACGATAGCGTCGGGCGATGGCGGCGGCGCCAGGTCATCGGCTTGCGCGAGCAATGGCTGGGCTCTAGTGAGGTCAACCAGCGAAACGACCGGGACGGCTGTCGAACTCCCAACTGAGGCCGCGCCTCCGGGCATTAGCAGGGTGAACCCCAAGGCGCCGGCCAGGATTGCCGCTACGGGAGCGGGGCTTGCACTGACTACCATCTCAGACCCACTCCTCCGCCTGCCGGCCCCGCAGGCGGGCTCGCTCCGCGCTCGATTGTCAGGACCGGGATGACGGTCACACCACCGAACAGTCATGCACGCCTTATCTCCCCGCCTGTGGTGCTATTTTACACCCCGTCCGATCGACTTCAGTCGGATGAGTCGCAAGCCATTGGGCGGCCGCCAATCTCGGCGAATCAGGCTCAAGCTTCGCGACCAAAAACACCCTCCTCTTTTCGGATCGATCGGATTCCGGCCCCCGAGATTGACAGCCCAGGCCGCGAAGGCTTTGATCCGCGCCGACGAGAGGGAGGAAGCGATGGAAAGACGCACGCTCGGCCGGACCGGGCTCGATGTGTCGGTGCTCGGGTTCGGATGCGGGGCGGTCGGCGGGTTGATGGTACGCGGCAGCCCGGGCGATCAAGAGCGCGCGGTGGCGCGGGCGATCGAGCTCGGCATCAGCTATTTCGACACCGCGGCGATGTACGGGAACGGCGAATCCGAGCGCAATCTCGGGCGCGTCATGAAGAGCCTTGGACCCGACATCCGGGTCGGCACCAAGGTGCGAATTCCGGCCGGCGAGCGAAATCGCGTTGCTGCGGCGGTGACGACATCGTTAGAGGCAAGCCTGCAGCGGCTCCAGCTCGATGGGGTCGATCTGTTCCAATTGCACAATCACATTACCGCGGAAGGCTCCGACAGCGATTTGACGCCCGAGATCGTGCTCGGTGAAGTGGTGCCGGCATTCGAGCGCTTGCGGGAGCAAGGCAAGACCCGCTTCTACGGCATCACTGCAGTCGGCGATACCGCTGCCCTTCACCGGGCGGTGGACGCCCGCGTCTTCGACACCGCCCAAGTCAGCTACAACCTGCTCAACCCAAGCGCCGGAACGAAGGTAGCACCAGGTTACCCGGCGCATGATTTCGGCAATCTGCTGGCGCACACCAAAGCTGCCGACATGGGCGTCATCGCGATCCGCGTGCTCGCCGCCGGCGCCTTGAGCGGAACCGAGCAGCGGCATCCGCTCGGCTCCCCCAGTGTCGAGCCGATCGGCTCGGGTTCCTCGTACCGGATCGACGTCGAGCGCGCCCGGCGGCTCGAACCGCTGGTTCGCGAGGGCTTTGCCGACACACTGATCGAGCTGGCGATACGCTTCGTCATCTCGCACGACGCAGTTTCCACCGCGCTCGTCGGCATTTCGACCCTCGAACATTTGGAACACGCCGCCGCTGCAGCCAACAAGGGACCGCTCCCCCGCGAGGCGATCGAACGCATCGTCGCGGCGCAACAGAGTTTTGTCGGCGAGTCTCGGTGAATAGCGCGAGGGTGACGGCGCGGCGGGAAGGGAGGCGATGTACCGATACATCATAAAGCGGCTGCTGCTGGTGATCCCGACCTTGGTCGGAGCGGCGGCGCTGGTATTTCTGCTGATGCGCCTCATTCCCGGCGACATCTGCGTCGTGCGGCTCGGCTCGGGCGGCGGCAGTTTCGACGAGCGCGCCGTCCAGGCCTGTCATGCCCAGCTCGGCCTCGATCGTCCGATGTTTTTGCAATTCGTGGATTTCGTTTGGGGATTTTTCCGCGGCGACTTCGGCATTTCGATGTGGTCGGGAAAACCCGTGTTGTACGAGATCGCCGCGCGCTTCCCGATATCGCTCGAAATCTGCATTTTGGCGGTCGTCGTCGCGAACCTGATCGCGATCCCGCTCGGCACGATTTCGGCATTGAAGCAGAACAGCCCGATCGATTTCGTAATCCGCGTGATCTCGATCGCCGGTCTCGCGACCCCGTCGTTCTGGCTCGGCATCCTGTTCATCCTCGCGATACTCGACCTGTCGCAGGCGGCCTTCGGCTCGCCGTGGATGCCGCCGATCGACTATGTGCCGATATGGCAGGATCCGCTGCGCAATCTGTCCATGGCGATCTTTCCGGCGCTGACCGTCGGCTACCGAACCTCTGCCGTGACAATGCGCATGACCCGCTCGGCGATGCTCGAAGTTTTGCGCGAAGACTACATTCGCACGGCACGGGCGAAGGGACCGAGCAAGTCTTCAATCTCAACGGCATCGGCCGGCTTTTTGTGCAATCCGTGCAGAACCAGGACTACACGATGACCCAGGCATTGGTGATGCTGGTCGTTGCCGTCTTCGTGCTGACCAACACCGTTGTCGACCTGGTCTACGCCTGGCTCGACCCGCGCATCCGCTACGGGTGAACTGCCATGACGATTGCCGCACCGACCTCTCGCGCCATTCCGGCCATTGCCAATGACGTGCCGGAGATCCGCCGCTCGGTTTGGCGCAGAGCGTGGATCTTCTGCCGCCGCCAGCCGCTCGGCACGTTCGGAATGGCGCTCGTCATCATCATGGCGCTCGCCGGCCTCTGCGCCGACTGGATCGCACCCTATAGCCCGACCTCAAACGACTTTGCGGCGATGACCGAGCCGCCGAGCTGGGCGCACTGGCTCGGTACCGATCAGTTCGGACGAGACCTCCTCTCCCGCATCATCTTTGGCGCGCGTACCGCGCTTATCGTCGGTTTTTCGTGCGCGATCGTCGCCAGCGTCGCGGGGATGGTGCTCGGCGTCGGCAGCGCCTATTTCGGCGGCCGCCTCGACCTTTATCTGCAATCGGTTCTCGACGTCGTCATGGCCTTTCCGCTCATCATCATGGCGCTCGCCGTCGTCGCGATCTTCGGCACCGGCGTGCACAACGTCATCGTCGCGATCACGATCCCCTTGATCCCGCGCTGCGCTCGCGTTCTGCGTTCGAGCGCCTTGTCGATCCGCGAGGTGCCCTATATCGACGCCGCGCGCGCCTGCGGCTTTGGTCATTCGCGGATCATCCTGCGCCACATGGTGCCCAATGTGATGGCGCCGTTCCTGATCCTCCTAACCGCCTTTGTCGGGCAGGCGATCCTCGCCGAGGCCTCGCTCTCCTATCTCGGCCTAGGCGTCCAAGAGCCGGTGCCGGCCT
>VAZT01000668.1 GCA_005884825.1 Alphaproteobacteria bacterium | reverse complement strand
TCCTGGTTGACGCCGTGGCGGGTCCAGCCGCGATACCCGACCATCAGCACGACCGGGATATTGAGGCCCAACAGCCAGCCGCGCAGCGAATCTCCCGATTCCATCATCCCGGTGTTCTGGATCAGGATCAGCGGCTTGGCTCCGGCAACCGACAGTCCAGCGGCAATCGAGCAGGCATGCCCCTCGCGGCTGACCCCGACGAGCCGCAGCGACGGTTCCGCCTTCATCAGCAGATAGAGCCAGTTGGTCTCGCTATCCGGCAGCCACACGACGTGCGTTACACCGTTCTTTTTCATTTCGCCGAGCACCGTTTCCGGGCTCAGCGCGACCACCGCCGCGTCATTCATTTTATCACCTCCGTCCACGGGCACCCGTCTATCATAGCATCATGGAAAAGCCCCGCGACGAGCGCATTCTGTTCCTGTTCCGGCACGGCGAGACCGACTGGAACCGCGAAGGCCGGCTGCAAGGGCATACGGATACGCCGCTCAATGCCACCGGCCTGGCGCAAGCGCAGGCATTGGCCGAGAGCTTGCGTCCACACCGGCTCGATGCGGTCGTGTCGAGCGATCTGGCGCGCGCCCGAACGACCGCGCAGATCGTCGCCGAGGCATTGCGGGTGCCGCTTTTCATTGAAGCCGGGTTGCGCGAGACCGATGTCGGCGCGGCCGAGGGCCTCCTGTGGGCGGAGGCCAAGGCGCGTTTCGGCGAGGGTCTGACCGAGCGCTGGTTCTCGGACGGCGATGTCGCCTTCCCCGGCGGCGAGACCGGGATCGCGACCCGCCTACGGGGGCTCGCCGGTTTGCGGCGCTTCACCTCGGCGCAACCGTTTCAGCGGATCGGTGTCTCGACCCACGGCGCAATGGTGCGCCAGCTGATGAAGCACGCCTTGCCGCCGGGGAGCCCGCCAGCGCCGGTTCGCAACACCACGCTCTACGTTCTGCGATACCAGCCGGCCACTGAACGGCTGATGGTTGTTGAACGAGAAGAGCTCGAGCTCGGCTGAACGCAGCTCCCTGCTCAGTCGAATTGCATGCTGATCGTCTCAGCCACGAGAGCGGGGCGGGCAGCGCCCTCGACCTCGATCGTGTTCTCCGAGGTGATGCGCACGCCGCCATCGACGGGCTCGACCGATTTGATTTTCTGGCGCAGCCGAATACGCGAGCCGGCCGGTACCTGCCCGGTAAAGCGGACCCGGTTGGACCCGTAATTGAGTCCGCGCGAGCGGTGCTTGACGCGATAGAGGGTCTGGCCGAGGCGCGGCACCAGCGACAATGTCAGATAGCCGTGCGCGATCGTCTTGCCGCCCGGCATTTCGCGCTTGGCGCGCTCGACATCGACATGGATCCATTGGTGGTCGCCGGTGGCGTCGGCGAATTTATCGATCAGCGCTTGATCGACGGTAAACCAATCACTGACGCCGATTTCCTTGCCGACATACTGCGCGAGGTCTGCCGGCCGCTCGAGTTCGATCATTGTTTGTCCCATTCTTTTGTTTGTCGCAAACCGTCTACCCGATTTCTGGCCGCCTGCGAAAGGCGCGAGGAACCGCTGCCCGCTCCGCGCGGTTAACTCTGCGATATTCATGGATCAGCAAGGGATTCGGCGATGGCGACAAAAGCGAAAACCAAGGCAAATCGCACGGCGGAACGCAAATCGAGCCGCTCACAAAGTGCGAGCCGGAACAAAGAGCGCCAGCAGGCGGCTCGGAACGCGTTCGACGTCTTGGAGGAAGATCACCGCGAAGTCGAGGAATGGTTTGACGAGTATGATGAATTGAAGGACAGCGACGAAGGCCGCAAGGGCGAACTTGCAGAGAAGATCTGCTTGGCCTTAAAGGTCCATGCCCAGATCGAAGAAGAAATCTTCTACCCGCGCGCCCGCGAGGCGACCAAGGACGACGACCTGCTCGATGAGGCGATCGTCGAGCATGCGACAGTCAAAAACATGATCGCTGAAATCGAAGAAATGGACGTCGGGGAGGAACTATACGACGCCAAGATTCGGGTCCTCGGCGAAATGGTGAAGCGTCACATCCGCGAAGAGGAAGAGGAACTCTTTCCGGAGCTGCAATCGGCAAAGATGGATCTGGATGCGGTCGGCAAGGAACTGGCTGAGCGCAAGGAAGAATTGATGTCGGAAATGAGCGCCTAAATTAGGCTCATAATTGGTCATTGCGAGCGCAGCGAAGCAATCGAGTGCCTATCGCGCCTCCTAGCGCAGGAGATTGCTTCGTCGCCTCCGGCTCCTCGCAATGACAAAGTAGTTGGAAGAAAAGCCCTGCCGCGTTTGGCGGGGCTTTTCGTTTCGCCAAAGGAACCCGCAACGCGGGGTCCCGTTTTGCACGCATCCTCTTTGGAAACTGGATGATGCAATGACAACTGATCCGAAGACCGCCGGCCCGACTCCGCCGCAACCTCGCCAGGAGCAGAGCCCGCCCGGCTTTACCGAAGGGCTCAGCCCAA
>VAZT01000667.1 GCA_005884825.1 Alphaproteobacteria bacterium | reverse complement strand
ATAGGCCTCGCGCGAGCTCACCCGAACCGTCGATGATGGTCTACGGCGGGATCGCAGGACCATTGTCGGCAACGGTGATCGTGCCCTCCTCGGTCGACACGCTGACCGCGATCTCGGGCGCGATGTCTTTCTCCTCGCAAATGTCGATCGCGTTGTCGGTCAGCTCTTTGAGGGTCACCAGCGACCACTCGGCGATTTGATGCCCGGTCTGCGCGACCAGTTCGCGCGTCGAGCAAAACTCGGCCAATCTCGAGGTCCGGAATATCGTGCGCTCGAGGACCGGCGCCAGCTTGCGGGCAGTGCGTGGACCGGCGCCTATTGCCGCGGTCTTCATAGCCTGGCGTCTGTAGGGCGCCGGCGATCGCGCCATACGGGGGCTCACCCGCGGGCGGTCCCGCCAGAAAGGGCCGCCTCGCGGGTTTAGATACGAAGTATCTAAAGGGGTGGGTGCGAGCACCCCCTGGTTTCCAATGAATTCAATGGCTTGCCCGAGGTACGAGTAGGGCGGGAAGGGGGGGTGCGAGCACAATGAATTCAATGTGTTGCCGGAGGGCTGGCAGGGCGGGAAAAGGGGTGCGAAACAGGCGTCAGGCATCGGCGGCGGCTCGAACGAGGCGCGCGTGTCGGTTGCTCGGTGGCCCGTATTCCTCAATGACGATCGACGGTTTGGAACCGAGTAGCAGCCGCTCCATCGCCTCTTTGAAATCCTTTTCCCGGAAGCCGTCGCGATCGGCTTTTGGGTACCCGCCGAACACCCGCGGCGCAAAATTGTTGGCCGTTTCATTGGCCGAGACCCATCGCTGTTGCTTACACCGCTCGGCGAGCAGGTTGAGGAAGACGCGCTCTGCGTGGCTGCGGCCGATCGAGCCGAGAATGCCGGTGGGTTGCGGCTTGTGGATAAAGACACCGTCTTTCCAGTGCATCTCGATGGTTTCGCCGGCGCGCGCCCAATTCGACTTCTTGCGGGTCAATATGCGCTCGTCGATGTCGGCGATGTCGTCGGGGTCGACGTCGAGCGGGTGCAGGTACAGGTGCGAGCGAAAAGCGCCCGGCCAGCCGGTTGAGCCGCTGTTGCCGCTCTTTGAACTGATGCCGGTGAGCGATGGGTGTGCACAGCAGACCGCCGCGCAATTGCAATCGCGGGCGAGCCGCGCCGGGACTTGCTGCACAAACTGCCTGGCGTGGGTGCGGTTGAGCTCGTTACCGCCGAACACGTCGCTCAACGTATCGAGGATCACCAATTGTGCGCGGTGCTGGTTGATGATGCTCCGCAGCCTATAGAACAACGGCGTCACAAAGCCACGGCCGTCCCGGTCGAACGTCATCAATGTGCCGTCTCTGCCGAGCCATGGCACAGGCAGCATGTCGCCCAGATCATCGTAAGTGCAGCCGTACCGGCGATTGATCTGCTCTTGCCGGTAGTGCATCTCGTCCTCGTCGTCCTCGCAATAGAACAGGACTGATCGGCATTTCCGCACCGTCAGGCCGAGCCACGGCTGGCCGAGTGCGGTTGACGTGCCCAGCATTTGCATCAACAAGCTCTTGCCGGCGCCTGGAGCGCCATAGAGCCCGGTGGCACGGCGCAGCGGGATCCAATCCGGAACGCTCCATTCGCGCTGCGGCACCGGCCGCCCGGTCCAACTGGTAGGGCTGATCGGGTGCAGATCCGTCCCATCGTGCAGGATCTCGTCGAGCCTGCCGTGCGCACGGGCAAGGTATTCTCCGGCGCCGATTCCCGGGGTGCGGTGGCGCCGCGCGTCGCGATAATCCCCGTACGCGATGTCTGCCTCACGGTCCCGCCACAGCTCGACGACGATCCGGGCATAGTCCTCGGCGCTGATGTCATCCATCGCGGCGGCGACGAGCTCGACCAAATATTGGCGCGCGGGTTTGCCGGCTTCGATGAGGGCCGGGTCGTCCTCGAGGAAGTGCTTGATCGTGATCGGATTGGCCACCGCACCGCTCTCGATCTGGGCAGCGATGGCCTCATAGGTACGGCTGTGCAAGCCATTGCCGAAATGCGTCGGGCGCAGGAAGGCGGCGACCCGTGAATAGGTCTTGTTGTCGGCCAACAACGTCCCGAGCACGTGTTGCTCGCAATAGGGATCATAAGTTGGGGGCTCCGGCGGCTCGCGGTCGTCATCGCGCAGCGGCCCGAAGGCATCGTGACCATCGGGCGGGGTGTCGTGGCCATTGCGTGGCGGTTGCCCCGCGGTACCGGCTTGACCATTGCGGTGTGATGACCGGTGCCACTGCCGCCGGTCATCGCGGGTCCGCCGCGGCGACATCGAAAAAGCTCTGGCAAACCG
>VAZT01000666.1 GCA_005884825.1 Alphaproteobacteria bacterium | reverse complement strand
ATGTAATGCGCGCACTTGTCGATGGCGCCCGCCTCGTCGAGGTAGGGACGGCAGGTGTTGAAGTCGCCGACGGCGAGCGCGTGCCCGCCGGTCTCGCCCAAGGTGGCGATCAGCGTCTCCCAGTAGGGGACTTTCGCGAGGAGGTTCGGCATGTAGATGCCGACCAGCCGGAACGCGGGGAACTCAACTCGGATCATGCGGTAGGGCTCCGGCAAGCCGCCGTCGACCTCACGGTGGTCGCGGAACGCGCAACGTGCGGCGATCAGAACGCCGCTGCGGCCCGGTGGCGGCGAGAGCGGCGTCGCATATCGATAGCCGAGGGTCTCGAGCGCCGCACGTAACCGCACTGCCGCTTCGCCGCCGCGGTATTCCGACAATACCAGGATGTCGGCCTCGTGCTGCGTAAGCGCATCGGCGATTCGCGCCAGCCGGGAGCCGCCTCCCTGTCGGATATTCCAAGCGACCAGCCGCATGCCATGGAACCTCGCGGTGTATATTAACGGCCCACCGGGATTTCCGAACATGCTTACATAGAGGCACAGCTTGCAGCTTTTCGACACCGCGCATTTCTCCGACTGGCTGGAGCGGCTGCGTGATCTCGCCGCCTCGCCGGCAGTCCTCGAAGCTCTCATTCTCCAGCTCGCCTGCATCGTTGCATCGTTTCTGTCGGCATGGGCCATTCGGGCTGCGACCCGGTCGTGGACCGACCGGCTGGTCGAGCGCGTCACGATGCGGTATCGCGCGCTGCGCCTTCCGGCCGGGCTGCGGGGGCTGGCGATATTCTGCTACGCTTGGCTCATCCTCGTTTTCGCGGAGCAGGCGATCGCGCAGCTCGGCGGCCAATACCGGCTGATCGGCATTGCCGCCAGCCTGACCGGGCTGTGGATCGTGATCCGGGCGTCGGCGTTGCTGCTGCGCGACCCGCTGTTGGCGCGGGCGGTGGCGGCCATCGCCTGGATCATCGCCGCGTTGGACATTATGGGCCTGTTGTCGCCGACCACGACGGCACTCGACAATCTGGCGATTACCGTCGGCACCCTGCGACTATCGGTCCTGCTCGTCGTCAAGGCGGTGCTAGTGGTTGTGATCCTGTTGTGGGCCGCGCTCGGCCTGGCTCGGGTGATCGACACCAAGCTCCAGAACTCGGCGGCGCTGAGCCCCTCCGTGCAGGTGCTGACCGGTAATCTCGTGCGGATAGCGCTCATTTCGGTGGCGCTGCTGATCGGCCTCAATGCGGTCGGCATCGACCTCACCGCCTTCGCGGTCTTCAGCGGCGCCGTCGGCGTCGGCATCGGTTTCGGCCTGCAGAAGATCGTCTCGAACTTTGTCAGCGGCATCATCCTGCTGCTCGAGCGCTCGATAAAGCCGGGGGACGTGATCGAGGTCGGCAGCACCTTCGGCTCCGTCACGTATCTCGGGGCACGCTACGCCTCGGTGCGCGGCCGAGACGGCAAGGAATACCTGATCCCGAACGAGAACCTGATCACCAACCAGGTCGTAAATTGGTCCTATTCGAGCCTGCTGGTCCGGCTCGATGT
>VAZT01000665.1 GCA_005884825.1 Alphaproteobacteria bacterium | reverse complement strand
CTTGGCCGCGGCTGCCTCGCGCCGCGGATTATGGGCAGTGCCGCTGCTGGCGTAGGATGGGCCTCAGCCCTTTGCGTGTTCCCGAAGGGCGTGCCAGATGCGCTGGGGGGTGGCCGGCATCGGCAGGTCGGTGACGCCGAGCGGGGCGAGGGCGTCGAGGATCGCGTTCATGACGGTCGGCGTCGAGGCGACGGTCCCGCCTTCGCCGACGCCTTTGGCGCCGAGCGGGTTCGTCGTGCTGGGGACGGGGCTGAAATCGACGCTGATCGGCGGCATCGTGTCGGCGCGCGGGATGCCGTAATCCATCAACGTGCCGGTGAGCAATTGGCCGCTGTCGGGGTCGTAGACGACGTCCTCATAGAGCGCCTGGCCGGCGCCTTGCGCGACGCCGCCCATGATCTGGCCCTTCGCCAATAAGGGGTTGATCACGGTGCCGCAATCGTCGACGACGGTGTAGCGGTCGAGCTCGGCCGCGCCGGTCTCCGGGTCGATCTCGACCTCGCAGATATGGCAGCCATTGGGGAAGCTCGGCATGTCCGAAGAAAACCCGCCGGCGCCCTGCAATCCGACGCCGAGCTCCGAGGGCAGCCCCACCGGGATGAACGACATCTGCGCGACCTGGGCGATCGGCATCGAGCGGTCGGTGCCGGCGATCGTGAACGCGCCGTCGGCAAAGGCGATATCGGCAGCGTTCGCCTCCAGGAAATGCGCCGCAAAGCGCTTGCCGCGCTCGATAACCTCGTCTGCCGCGGCGCGCAATGCGCTGCCGCCGATCATCATGCTGCGCGACGCGTAGGTGCCGCGGCCGATAGCAACCTCGTCGGTGTCGGCCTGCGCCAGATGGATCTGGTCCTCGGGGAGCCCAAGCCAGTCGGCGACCATCTGCGCATAGGTCGTCTCGTGCCCTTGCCCGTGCGACAGGGTGCCGGCGAGGATCGTCAATTCGCCGCTGGGGTCGAAGCGCAATTCCATGCGCTCGTTGAACACGCCGGTATTGTCCACATAGTAGGTGATGCTGCGGCCGCGTAATCGGCCAGCGGATTCGCTCTGCGCTCGGCGAGCGGCATAGCCGTCCCAGTCGGCTAATGCCTGGCACTTGGCCAGTGCAGCGGCGTAGTTCCCGGTGTCGTAAATCCAGCCGGTGCGCGTCTCATAGGGATAGGCGTCTGGGCGGATCAGATTCTTTTCGCGCAATCCGGCCGGATCGATGCGCATCTCGCGCGCCGCCTGGTCGACGAGCCGCTCCATGATGTAGACGGCCTCGGGGCGCCCGGCGCCGCGATAGGGCACGGTCGGCGAAGTATTCGTGAACACCAGGCTGCTCGTCACCGCGACCGCGGGGATGTCGTAGACGGTCGAGGCGAGCTTCAGCGAAAAGAGGATCGGGATCGCGCCGGCGCCCTCGATATAGGCGCCGACATTGTGCGATCCGGTCCAGCGTAAGGCCAGGAATTTGCCGTCCGCGTCGAGCGCCAGCTGGGCGCTGACGTTCTGGTCGCGCCCGTGATAGTCGCCGAGCAACGCCTCGGAGCGCGACGGTATCCATTTGACCGGCCGGCCGACCCGGCGCGCAGCCCAGACAATGATCGCCTCCTCGGGGTAGACATTGCCCTTCATGCCAAAGCC
>VAZT01000664.1 GCA_005884825.1 Alphaproteobacteria bacterium | reverse complement strand
TCGCGAGCACGCGCTCGTAGGTCTCGCGCACCGCCGTTTCACCGACAATACCCAGCGCGATGCCGCCCGCCTCTGTCTTGTGCGTGATTTCGGGGGATTGCACCTTGAGCGCGACCGGGCCGCCGATGCGGGCGGCAGCTTGTGCGGCCTCGTCGCCACTCTTTGCCAGCCTCTCTTGCGGACGCGGCACACCGTATCGTTCGAGCAGGGCCTTAGCCTCGGCCTCGGTCAAGACCGGGCCGGCAGTTGCCAGGGCACGGCCGACTTCGCCGCGCACTTCCGGCGGGGTCGCCGAAGCCGCCATTGGCTGACGCCGCCGCATCTGGAACGCGGCGTAATCGACCAGGGCACGGATCGCGCGGGCGCAGCTCGGCATCGAGGTATAGCAGGGGATGCCCGCCTCGGCGAACCGCGCCATCGCTCCCGGCGACGCCGTCGTATAGGTCGACAGCAGGATCGGCTGCTCGGTCGCCGCCGTGATCGCGGCGAGCTCCTCGGCGCGCTTGGCGGCGGTCGCGTCGTTGGCGAGCGAGCCGATCAGCAGGATCGTGTCGATCCTCTTCGACTCGCGGACGATCTCGACGAGGCGCGCATAGCCGACCTCGTGGATCGCCTGCGCGGTGCCGTCGACCGGGTTTTGCGCCGAGGCGTAGGAGGGCAATAGCGCGAGAACACGCCTCTGGATGTCTTCTTCTAGCACCGGCAACTCGAGCCCGTGCGCCGACAGGATGTCGGCCATCCATACCGCGCTGCCGCCCGATCCGGTGATTACCGCGACGCGATTGCCGCGCGGCAACCGACAGAACGAGAAGGCGGCCGCGATATCGAGCATATGGTCGAGATCTTCGCCGCGGATGATGCCGTGGTGGCGGAAGACCGCATCATCGATATCGCCCGATTGCGCCAGTGCCCCGGTGTGCGACGCTGCCGCACGTCGTCCGGCAGCCGATCGGCCGACCTTGGCGACGATCAGCGGCTTGCCGGCATCCGCGGCCTTCTCGGCAACCGCGCGGAAGCGGTCGGGGCGCCGGATTCCCTCGAGATAAAGGAGGAAGATCTCGGCGCTGCCCTCGTCGAGCCACCAATCGACATAGTCGTGCGCTTCCAGGACGGTCTGGTTGCCGGCGCTGACCTGATGCGTGAAATGCAGTTGCCTATCGCGGCCACGGCTGAGAAACGAGAAGGTCAGCGCCCCGCTCTGGCAGCTGACCGCGATCGGCCGCGCCTTGCTCGCCGACGGCAGCAAGCTCCGGCTGGGGTCGTGAAAGACCGGGCTGAACGTCCGTTGCTCTCGTCGGCAAACCCGGAGCTGATGACGACGGCGGCCCGGATCCCTCGCTGACCGCATTGATCGAGCATCTCGACGACATGCGCTGCCGGCACCAGGATGACCGCGAGATCGACCGGGTCCGGCAGCGCTGCGACCGAAGGATAGGCCCGCAGCCCGAGCACCTCGCTCTTGCTGCGGGTCACCGGGAACACCCGGCCGTCATAGCCATGGCCGATCAGCGCATGCGTCAGCCGGCCGCGTAGAGTCTCGGTGTCGGCCGAAGCGCCTATGACGGCAACGCTGTCGGGTGAGAGGAGGGGCCTAAGATCCGGCATCGGCTCAGCGCAGGCCGAGACCGCGGGCGATGATGCCGCGCAGCACTTCGCGGGTGCCGCCTTGGATTGTCAGTTTGGGCGCGATCAGCGTGGCGTAGCGCAGCGCTTCTTCGAACCGGTCGTCGTTGCTGTCGGGTTGCGAGTCGCCGATTTGCGGCGCCAACAGGCGCACCTTGTCCGGAAGCGCTTGCTCGAAATTGGTTCCCAAATCCTTGACAACGGCGGCTTCGACCGCCGGGGTCTTGCCGGCCTGCAGCATGCCGGCAACAGAGAGCGACATGCGGCGCAGCGTGGCGAGATGCGCCACCTCGCGCCCGATCCCCTCGGCAAGGCGCTCGCTCGGCTGCTCGCCGGCCAGCCGCACCAGCTCGACAAGAGCGGGAAACGTTTCGATCCACCGGTCGGGGCCGCTGCGCTCATAGGCGAGCTCGTCGGTGGCCTGCTTCCAGGCCATGTCCACCTCGCCGATCAGGTGCGAATCCGGCAGAAACGCATCGTCGAACACGACCTCGTTGAAATCGTGCGAGCCGGTCAGGTTGATGATCGGCCGGATCGTGATGCCCGGGGTCTTCATGTGCACCAGGAACTGGGTCAGCCCATGCCGCCGGTTTTCCTTAGTCGGCGGTGAGGTGCGCAACAGAGCGATCATGTAGTCGGCGTGATGGGCGCCGCTCGTCCAGATCTTGCGGCCGTTGACCAGCCAGCCGCCATCGGTCTTGGTCGCCCGGGTCGAGGCGGCGAACACATCCGAGCCCGAATTCGGCTCGCTGAGGCCGATGCAAAAGCATAATTCGCCGCGGGCAATCTGCGGCAGGATCTTCTGCCTTATCTCCTCCTGGCCGTAGCGCAGGATGACCGGGCCGCTCTGCCGGTCGGCGGTCGAATGGGCGCGCGTCGGCGCGCGCGCCGCCAGCATCTCCTCGGTCACGACATAGCGTTCGAGATGCGAGCGCTCGTGGCCGCCGTATTTCTTCGGCCACGTCATCCCGATCCAACCCTTGGCCCCGACCCTTCGGCTGAACTCGCGCGAGAACGACCCCTTGCCGCCATCGGGAGAGAAGGTGCCGGCGTCGATCTCCTCGCGCAGAAAGGTGCGGACCTCCTGGCGCAATTCCTTGGCCTCGGGCGGCAGCTCAACCGGATCGAAGCGAAAGCTGAAACTCATCGGTGCCTCACGATCCTGCGGTGATGAAGGGCCAGAGCTCATCGGCGCCGCGCTCCACGACCATCCGCCCGAGCCGGGCGGCCCAGACCGCCTCGTTGCCGAACTCCTCGCGCCAGGACCACAGCCGGCGCGTCGCATGGTGCAGGGAGTGTTCGTATGTAAAACCCATTGCGCCGTGGACCTGATGGGCAATCGCCGCGCCGGTGCCGGCCGCCTCGCCGCCGCGCACTTTGGCGATTGCGATCTCGCCAATCGCGATGTCCGGGCTCGCACACGCCTCTGCGGCAGCGTCGGCGGCAGCGCTCGCCGCCGCGACCTCGCCGGCGAGCATCGCCAGATTGTGCTGAACCGCCTGGAACTTCGCGATCGGCCGCCCGAATTGCGAGCGGTCGAGCGCGTACTGGACCGATTGCTCGAGGATCTTTTCGAGCGCCCCGGCCATCTGTTGCAAACGAACCGCGGCGCCGAAACTGACGAGCAAATCTTGATTGATCGGTCCCGGTCGCACCGCCATGGGGACGGCGCCGTCGAATGACACATCGTCGCGCGGTTCGCCGGCAAGGCTGGTCGCTTGGCTGATCGGCAGACCGGTGGCGGCGACCAGCGCCACCACAGTCTCGTCGCCGCGCCGCGCGAGAACAGCAATGTGACCGGCGTTGCGGGCGAACGGGACGCGGCGCGCGCGGCCGCTCAGGGCGCCGTCGGCGGTGAGCGCGATCCGGCCATCGGCATGGATCGGGGCGATCGTCAGCGGCCCGCCCGGCACCGAGATTCCGGCCTGCGTCAGCAGCCAACCCGCCATCAACGTCTCGGCGAGCGGCACCGGCGCGGCAAACCGCCCCGCCGCGCGCAGCACCGCGAAGCCATCGGCCAGCGCCGCCCCGGCCCCGCCAAGCTCGTCGGGGACCCAAGTAAGCGTCAGACCCGACTCCTCCAAGGCGTGCCACAAGGCCTTGGGCCATACGCCCTGCTCCGCCTCGTTGACGGTATTGGGCTCGCAAAGATCCTGGAAGATCCGAGTCGCGGTATCGACGATGATATTGTCGGTGTTGTCGGCCATCGCTCCGTTCCCGCCCATATTGTTCCGATCGTAGAGCAGCTCGTCGGTGACGAAAAGCCTCGCTTATCAGGCCGCGGCCCGGTGCAAGCCCCAGCGGCCAATTCAAGCGGGCTCGTGGCGATGTACCGCGTGCGCCTCAACCGGAGTGCGCCGGCCGCGCAGCATGAGGCCGGCGTGCCGCCCGACGCTCAGCCCATGCGGGACTACAGCGCTGCGCAACATGTCGGCCGAGGCGACCAGGGTTTCTCCGGCGACCTTGCAATGCTCGCAAAGCCGGGCAGCGACGTTCATCGTGTCGCCGAAATACGCGATCTGCCGCTTCGTGACGCCGCACTCGCTGACGACGACGGGACCCGCATGAATACCGGCGCGGAACCGCGGCACGACGCCGAATTCCCGGGCATACGACGGAGCGAGTTCGATCATCCTTTCTTCGACGGTGAAGAAGCAGCGCAGTGATCGGGCATTGCGCTCGGGGTCCCCGCCCAGCGGCCAGGTAACGATAACCTCGTCGCCGAGATAGGCGTGGACCTCCCCGTCGTGGTCGGCGATCGGTTCGTCGATGTCGAAAAAGAACCTGGTGATCAGATCGTGCACGCGCACTTCGCCGAGCCGCTCCGCGAGCGCAGTCGAGTCGGCGATGTCCAGAAACATGACGATACGCTGTTCGCGTCTTGGCCGATGGTAGGTTCCGAGCAAAAAGCTGCCGAGGACACGGCCGCCGATCATCCGGCGAAACTCGAAGATCGCGCCGACGAGCAGCGACGCGGAAAAGCCGATGACGACGATCCGCGGCAGCTCATCGGTGAGCCAACGCTGCGACACCGGAAAGGGGTACAGCACGAATTGGAGCCCGACGGCGACGATCGTCAGGGCCGCCGTCATCGTGAGCGCCTTGATTATGAATTCGGCGCTCAGCGGCAACCGCCGCAACACACCGCCAAGCCGCGATCGCGGGACCGCC
>VAZT01000663.1 GCA_005884825.1 Alphaproteobacteria bacterium | reverse complement strand
CGGTTGGCCCGGTAGCGTCGGGGTAGTCGGTGCTGAATGCCATCTCTTTGCCGGCCTCGTACTCGGCGCGCTGCATGTCGAGTTTCACGCCGATTCGCCGGTGGGCGTCGCTGCCGAGAATCACCCAGTGACGGGCTTCGTCTGAGTTGACGACGTGGTAGATCGCGGCGGCGGCACGGGCGGGGTCGCCGGGCCACATCTCGGGGGTGATTGTCTTGAGCATCTCCCGGAACGCTCCTGAGGTTGCCGCGTAGTCATCGATCGTCGTGCCGGAGAACTTGGTGCGCGTCTCGAGGCCGGTGCGGAAGGAGCCCGGTTCGACCAGGAACGCGCGTAGGCCGATCGGCTCGAGTTCTTGCCACAAGGCCTCGGTGAGGCCTTCGAGCGCGAACTTGCTTGACGCGTACCAGCCGTTGACCGGGAGGCTGGCGATCCCGTCCATTGAGGAGATGTTGATGATTGTGCCGCGGCGGCGGGCGCGCATGCCGGGCAGCACCTCTCGCAGGAGCGCGGCGGCGGCGAAGAAGTTGACCTCGAACTGGGCGCGGTAGTCCTTATCCTCTTGCTCTTCGATCGCGCCGATGAAGTCGATACCGGCGTTGTTGACCAGAATGTCGATCGCGCCGAAGCGTGCCTCGGCCTGGCTGATGGCGTCGGCTCGTTGCTGCGGATCGGTGACGTCGAGCGTGAGCGCGAGGCTCGCGTCCGGGTAGCGCTCCGCCAGAGCTGCCATTGGCTCCAGCGTCCGGGCTGCGGCCACGACCTGATCTCCCTGTTCAAGGACATACTCCGCGAGCGCGTACCCGAGCCCGCTCGATGCGCCGGTGATGAGCCATGTCGATCTGTCCATGTGACCTTCCTTTGATTCAGTCAGTGTTGACGGTGAGAGCCGCCTGTCGGCCGGCGCCTATGCCGCTGACGCGCGGTGCTGCGGAAAGTCCGCGGTCGCGCTGAGGTCCGCCCACTGCTCGAGCTCGGCCGCGCGCTGCGTTGCGGCGTCCCGTGCTTGAGCGACGGCGTCGGCTCCGAGCAATAGCCGGCGCGGCGGGTCGTCAGATCCGACGACCTCGACGATGATCCGCGCGGCCCGCGCCGGATCCCCGGGCTGCGTTCCGTTGGTCCGCTCCCGCATATGGTTGATCTCTCCGACGCTCGGCTCGTAGTCCGCGCCGACCTCGCGCAGCCGCATCGAGGATCCCTGCCAGTCGGTGCGGAACGCGCCGGGCTCGACGATCATGACCTTCACGCCGAACGGCTTGACCTCGTTGGCCAACACCTCGGAAAACCCCTCCACCGCAAACTTGGCCGCCTGGTAGGCACCCATCCCCGGGGTGCCGCCGACGCGCCCGCCAACGGACGAGAATTGGACGAAGGTGCCGGAGCGTTGCCCGCGGAGCACCGGTAGCGCCGCACGCGTGACATTCACCACCCCGAAAAAGTTCGCCTCGATTTGGGCGCGGAAGTCGTCCTCATCCATCTCCTCGATCGCGGCGCTGTTGGCGTAGCCGGCGTTGTTGACGACCACGTCGAGTCCCCCGAACGCGTCGACAGCCGCCTGTACCGCGGCCCGCGCGGCCACGGGATCGGTGACATCGAGCGCGGCCGCCCGACCACGATCGCCGAACCCGGCGAGCAGATCGGCCAGCTG
>VAZT01000631.1 GCA_005884825.1 Alphaproteobacteria bacterium | reverse complement strand
ATGTCGGGTTTTACGGCGGCGTGTTCCGCGTCACCGAGGGGCTGCAGAAAAAGCATGGTGACCACCGCGTATTCGATGCGCCGATCGCTGAGGGTGGCATGCTCGGCACGGCGGTGGGGATGGGTGCCTATGGTCTGCGGCCGATCGTCGAGATCCAGTTCGCCGATTACATCTATCCGGCGACCGATCAGCTGATCTCGGCGGCTGCGCGGCTGCGCTATCGCTCGGGCGGCGAGTTCTGGGCGCCGATCACGGTGCGCGCCCCCTGCGGCGGCGGCATCTTCGGCGGCCAGACGCACAGCCAGAGCGTCGAGGCGATCTTTACGCATGTCTGCGGGCTAAAGACGGTGATCCCGTCGAACCCGTATGACGCGAAGGGGCTGCTGATCAGCGCAATCGAGGATGACGACCCGGTCGTGTTCTTTGAGCCGAAGCGGCTTTATAATGGACAGTTCGATGGGCATCCCGACCGCCCGGCGGTGCCGTGGACGCAGCATCCGCACAGCGAGGTGCCGGCGGGCTATTACACGGTGCCGCTCGGTCAGGCGGCGGTCGTGCTGCCCGGCGATGCGGTGACCGTGCTCGCCTATGGCACGATGGTGCATGTCGCGCTCGCCGCGGCCGAGGAAGCCGAGATCGACGCCGAGATCATCGATCTGCGCACCTTGTTGCCGCTCGACATCGACACGGTTGTTGATTCGGTGAAGAAGACCGGGCGCTGCGTCATCGCGCATGAGGCGACGCGCACCTGCGGCTATGGCGCGGAGCTGGCAGCGCTCGTGCAGGAGCATTGTTTCTATCATCTCGAAGCGCCGATCGTGCGCGTAACCGGCTGGGACACGCCTTACCCCCACATCTTCGAATGGGAATATTTTCCGGGGCCGCAGCGCGTCGCCGACGGCATGCGGCGGGCGCTCGAGGGCTGAGCGCCGCCGGCGCGCCCAGTACAATGCAGCAGAAGACGTACAACACGATCACGGCGGTGCTGTTTCTGATAGTGGCGCTGCTCCACCTCCTGCGCATCGTTTTTGACTGGCCAGCGCAGATCGGCGGCTTGGGTATTCCGATGTGGGCGAGCTGGCTGGCGCTCGTCGTCACCGCCGCGCTGGCCTATTTCGGGTTTCGGCAAAACGCGCGCTTGGGGGGCGTTGAACGCTGAGATGGGCCGCTACATCGTCAAGCTTCCCGATATCGGCGAAGGCACGACCGAGGCCGAAATCGTCAAATGGCATGTCACGCCGGGGCAGGAGATCCGCGAGGAAGACCCGCTCGTCGATGTCATGACGGATAAGGCGACGGTCGAGATCCCGGCACCCATCGCCGGCACCGTTGTGGCGGTCGAGGGTGCGGTCGGCGAGAAGCGGCCGGTCGGGTCCCTGCTCGTGACGCTCGATGTCGCCGGCGCCGGCAATGTCGCGGCGGACCGCAACACCGCGGCTGTTCCAGCTCGCGCGGCCGGTACCGCACCTGCTTCACCCAAGAAGCCCCTCACCCCAACCCTCTCCCCGCAAGCGGGGAGAGGGAGTCTGAAGGCGAAGCCGAGGACGGGTGAGGAGCAAAAAGCGACGGCAATCCGGCCCAGCGCCGAAAAAAAACGTGATGACGGAGCGGCGATAATTCCCCTCTCCCGCATTGCGGGAGAGGGTGGCGAGGCCCAGCGGGCCGCGCCGGGTGAGGGCCTGCACGCTCTGGCCCCGATGCGTCAAATTGGGCAGAAGCCGCTGGCCTCGCCGGCGGTGCGGCGGCGCGCGTGGGATCTCGGCATCGAGTTGCAGTTCGTGCCGGGCAGCGGCCCGGCCGGCCGCATCACGCAAGAGGATATCGACGTCTATGCCACGAACGGCGCGCGTCCCGCGGCGCCCGGAACGGGGCTTGGGCGTCGCGACGGCGTCGAGGAGGTGCCGATCGTCGGGCTGCGCCGCGCGATCGCCGAGCATCTGCAGGAGTCAAAACGCCACATCCCGCATTTCTCGTACATCGAGGAAGTCGACGTTACTGCGCTCGAAGAACTGCGCGCCGAATTGAACGCTCGGCACGCGAGCCGCGGCCACCTGACACTGCTGCCGTTTCTGGTGCGGGCGATCGTCAATGCGGTTGCCGAGCATCCCCAGGTGAATGCCCGTTTCGACGATGAGGCCGGTGTGTTGCTTCGCCACAATTCGGTGCATGCCGGGATTGCGACGCAGACCGAGGGCGGGCTGCTCGTGCCGGTGCTGCATCATGCCGAGGCGCTCGATTTGTGGCAGACCGCTGCCGAGATTTCCCGCCTCGCCGAAGTCGCGCGTGCCGGGAAGGCCGGCCGCGAGGATTTGACGGGTTCGACGATCACGGTGACGAGCCTCGGCGCGCTCGGCGGGCTCGCCGCGACGCCGGTCATCAATTATCCGGAGGTCGCGATCATCGGCGTCAACCGCATCGCCGAGCGTCCGGTCGTGCGTGACGGTCAGATCGCGATCCGCAAGATGATGAACCTGTCCTCCTCCTTCGATCACCGCATCGTCGATGGCTGGGCGGCGGCCGAGTTCATCCAGCGGGTGAAGCGCGACCTCGAACAGCCGGCCTTGCTGTTCGTCGGCTGACGCAGACGGCCCTCTCGAAAA
>VAZT01000630.1 GCA_005884825.1 Alphaproteobacteria bacterium | reverse complement strand
TTTCTTCGAGATGCGGGTGGGCGGCGTTGCAGGCCGTTTCCGCCGCACAGGCGTGAAAGAGGTTGTCGAAGCCGTCGCGCGTGTTCCGCCAGTTTCCAGGGATGGTGTAGGTTGTCGGTAATACCGAATCGAGGACGACGCTGCGGATGCCCTCGGGGTGGTCGCGCATGAGCGTCTGCGCCAGGTAGGCGCCATATGAAGTCCCGTAGACATTCCATGCGGCAACGCCGAGCACCTTTCGGAGGTCGACGAAATCAGCGGCACTCTCGGTTGAATTGTAGGCGTTAAGTTCGGCGCCGGTGGCGGTGAGCTCCCGATGGCAGGCTTCCGTCGCCGCCAAATGGGCCCGCTCGGTCGCCGCGGAATAGAAACGGAGGCTGAGAAGCATTCTGGCGAATTCGTCGGCGGGTGCACAGGTAAGCGCCGGCTCCGAGAACATAGTGCCGCGCTGGCTCACCACCAGGATGTCTCGCTCGCCGATGAAGTCGGCAGCGATGAGCCCGTTGACCTCCAGGGGGAGCGATGTCGCCCGGCCCGCCGGCCAGATAGACAACGGGATCGGCCCGCTTCTCCGCTGAGTGCGCAGGGTATTTCGCGACCATGAGCCGAATTATGCGACCGGTCGGCCTGCTGCGATTTTCCGGCACAACGAGGTAACCGCAGCTCGCTTTGGCAAGCTCTTCGGCCCCCGATAGTTTCGGGCACGGTGTGGGCTCGAAACGTGGCACCGCACCTGCGGTCGGCGGCGCGTCCTGCGCGGAAACCGTGGGGGCGAGGAATGTCACGCACGACGCCACCACTATAATGGCAAATCTGTCTTGGAGCGCACAGATTGATCGCATGCGGCTATCCTCCAATGTATCGGTTATCGCACATACGGCAATTGTCAGGACCCTGCTCATTCGGCGGCTCGGTCCCCAGCCGTTTGCACAAGTCACAAAATCTGCATCGTCGGAATCGCTCTCCGCCCATCATGCGGCGCAGCTACCGAACCTTTTGGTGGCCTGTTCGCCGATCCTCGGATCGGGCTTGCCGGCCGCCGCACCGGCGTCGGGGTGCTGCGCGGAGCTGATGCCGCTCCCTGGTGCGCCCCCAAAATCAGGTTCGCAACCGACTCTTCGCTGGAGGGAGATGGATTCGAACCCTTGGTCCCGCTTGAGGTACTCACCGCCTCGGGATCGCATTCTGTTGAATCCGTGACCATTCCCCGCTTCCCCATCGCCAAACGGAATCACCCTTTCGCGACCGGGGGACCGATAATTCGAATCCATCTCCCACTAGTGGATACAATCAGACGGATGGCACCCTCAGGATGTCAGGTTTATCGTGGGATCTACTCCCCGCGGAAGGTATCAAACGTCAGAAGCGTACCACTAGTCGAACTGGTCGCGGCGGCTACCGCTGAAGGGCGGTATCGCCGTAATGCCGCCCATTCGAAGGCGGGATAGGTCCCTCAGAACACACAATCATCGAGGGGGAGGATACGGTGCCAAAAGTCCCGATCGCTTTGTTGTCGGTTCTGGCTGTCACGTTATGGGTGGGCCCCGCCAAGCCGGCCATGACCGACAAGGACAAGGCGGAGCTTGCAACAGCAGCATCCAGCGCCAAGGTGACATTGGAGCAGGGCTTGATGGTGAGCAAGAAGAATGGCAAGCCGGTTTCCGCCAAGTTCGAGATAGAGAACGGTAAACCCCAGTTATCCATATATATTGTCAAGGACGGCAGTAAATATAGTGAGGTGATTATAGACCACACCTCGGGCGAGATCGCCAAAGCCGAGCCGATCACCGGCGGCGATGACCTGACTGAAGCAAAAAAACAGAATGACGGCTTGTTCCGGGCGACCCGTGAGATCAGGGAAGCTGTAAAAGAGGCCAAGCACGACAATCCCGGCTACGTGGCGGTTAGCGTATGGCCGGAGATGAAGGATGGCCATTCCTTGGCAAACGTAACCTTGGTCAAGGATAATGATTGGAAGACAGCAGTGGTCGACCTCACAGTATATAGAGCGCTGATCAAAGATTAGCTGAGCGGACGCGAGGACACATATAATGCGATTCACCGGGGCTGTCGTGGCGCTCGCCGCCGGATTGGCGCTCGCGTCCTCGGCCGCAGCGCAGACCCCGGCCGCCGGCGACATCGGTCTGGGTAAGCGGCTCTACCAGGACAAGGCGACCTGCGGCTTTTGCCATGGGTGGTCGGGCGACGGCGCCGGTGACCCGCAATCGCCAGGCAAGGCGGCCAATCTACGCGAGACCAAGCTCGACCACGACCAGCTGGTCGAGATCATCCGTTGCGGTGTGCCTGGCGGCACCGCAATGCCGCATTTCGAC
>VAZT01000629.1 GCA_005884825.1 Alphaproteobacteria bacterium | reverse complement strand
TCGAACCCGGTGGCCCCGGTTTTGAGTTCGTAATGATCGGCGAAGTAAATCGGCAGCTCCAGGACGTCGTATTCCTTCCATATCGGCTGCAAGCCGGGGGTGAGCGGCAGCTGGTAGCTGCTGTCGTATTCGAGGCCGAATTCCCCGTACAGCGGGATCATCAGCGAATCGTAGAATAAGCTGTGGCTGCGCGCACCCTTTGCCTCCGGCGCGAAATCGAGCGTGGTGCGCAGCACGTGGCGATAGAGATCCCCCTCGTCGATCTCCGCCATTGCCGCCGGACCGATCCTGGCGCCGAGCTCCTTCAACGTGGTTCCGTTGCGCCGATAATTGGGGTGAAGCCCGCGCTCATGCGGTGCGACATCGATGCCGGCATGGGTACAGAAGAAGGTCGCTCGCACTCCATGCATGTCGAATAGGTCGCGAACATCTTGCAGCACCGCGGGATGCGCCCACTCGACATCAACCGAGAAGCAGATCGTTCCCGGGTCATCCGCCATCGCGAAATCCCTTCGCTACATCGCTCCACGCTGGGAACAGCGCAATCGCCGCTGCGATGCCGCCCACCAGCGGCGTCGTCAGTCCGAACAGCACGGAAGTCGCCGCCACTGCCGCCGGATCGGCGTGGACCAGGCTGAACGCGGCGACCAGAGCTCCCTCGCGCACGCCCCACCCGCCCAGCGAAATCGGCAGCGCCGAAACCAGCAGCGCCGGCGGCACCAAAATAAGGCAGTCCAGCGCCGGCAGATCGGCGCCAATCGCCGACCCGATTAAATAGATGAGCAGCACGGCGAGAAGGCTCGAGCCGATACCGAGCGCCATCGCCAGGAGGCCGATCTTGCCCGAACGCAAGGTGATCCGGAGGTCCCCCGCGACAGCGGCGACATGGCGCTCAAGCCAAGGAAGTCCATAAGCCAGCGAGTAGGCCAAGACGAGCGCGACCGCCGCGATCGCCCCCAATGCGCAAATCGTCAGCGTCAGAAAGGGCGTGGCGCTGCCTATCATTTCGGCAATGACGGGTACGCTCGGGACAACCAGTAACGCGAGGGCGGCAAAGCCCATCAAACGGTCGCAAATAACCGAGCGTGCTGCGGCCGCCGCCCCCGTCGATCGGGAAAGCAGCACGGTCCGCGCCACATCTCCTCCCAGCGAGGACGGCAGCACCTGGCCGATGAGGAAACTATGGCCGAGGAGAAGCGCAAGAGGGCCGAACCCGACGGCCTTGCCGCTCAGGATATGGATAACGAGCTGCCAGCGCCACACCAGGACGGCGAACTGTGCGATGACAACCAGGCCCGCCGCGCCGAGAGCCAGCGGCGCGGCGCGGCCGATCAGATCAACGACAGCCCCCAGATCGATAGAATGGAGGACCACCCAGAACGCCAGCGCGGTCACCACCCAGCGCGCCGCGAAGATGAGTTTGCCGCGCGGCAGGCGGGGCAAATGCCAGCCGCGACGCGCCGTTACCGCAAAGGGAACCGGGGGCAGAGCACGAAGCATCCGATCAGGCCCTCGCCGTTTCCGTCGTGACGAGGTCGAGCCCGTTCAGCACCCGGTCCTGCTGCTCCGGCGTGAGTTCCGGGTGCATCGGCAGCTGCAATGTCGCGGCCGCCGCGCTCTCGGTCAACGGCAGGAAGGGCGCATCGCGGCGATAGGGCGGCTCCAGATGAGAGGCCATGACGCCGCGGCGTGTCGGGATCCCCATTTCGAAGAGCCGGTCCATGACGGTATTGCGCGACAAGCCGGCCTCTTCGCGCAGCCTTACCTGATAGCTCTGCCAGTTCGGCATCAGCCCTGCCGGGACATGCGGGGCGATGAACGCGGGGTGCCCAGAAAGACAGGCGCCGTAGCGGGCGGCCAGGGCGCGCCGCCGTTCCAGGATGTAGTCCAACCGATCCAGCTGGGGACAGCGACATGCCCTGATGGCGCAACCGCCGCAGGCGGTCGGCCAGCTCCGCATCGTCGGTGGTGATCATGCCGCCCTCGGCGGTAGTGACGACCTTGCGCGCATGCAGGCTGAATACCGTCACATTGGCCAGCGCCCCCACCGGCCGGCCCCGGTTGAAGCTGCCGAAGGCGCAGGCGGCATCGTCCAGCACCCGCACCCCGTGCCGGCGGGCCAAAGCACCGATCGCGTCGATGTCGCATGGCAATCCGAGCTGATCAACCGGCATGATCACCCGCGTTCGGCCGGTGATCCGGCGGGCGGCATCGGCGGGATCGATATTGTAGGTGGCGGGGTCGATCTCGGCGAAGACCGGCGTTGCGCCGACATGCCTGATGACATTGACGGAGGCGATAAAAGTAAGCGACGGGACGATCACCTCGTCGCCGGGGCCGATACCCCAAGCATGCAGCACCAGAAAGGCGCCGGTCGTCCAGCTCGAGACCCCGATGGCGTGATCGGCGCCGCACAGCCCAGCAAAGCGCCGCTCGAATTCCGCCAGGCGCGGCCCGCCCACTACCCAGCCGCTGCGCACCACCGCCGCGGCGGCTTCCGCTTCGGCCTCACCAAAGCTGGGGCGGCTGAACGCGATGGGCTCGTTCACCCGCGCACCTCCGCCGGGAGGCGCCAGTTGCGTATCTCGTCTTCCAGAAGCGCGGCGGGATGGGGATGGGTCCCGCGGAACCAGTCGATATAGCGGCGCAGGCCCTCTTCGAGGTCCACCTCGGCGGCAAAACCGAGTGTTTCGCGCGCGAGCCGGGTATCTGCCCGCAAAGTCCGGACATCGCCGGGGCGCGGCTCGATGAACCTGGGCGCAAGCCCGGGCCGTCCGCACAGTTGCGCGATCGCTTCCGCCACCTGCCGCACCGTAACCATCTCGCCGTACGCAATGTTGACGGCACGGCCAACCAGCGCGTCGCAGCCCGCGGCGAGCGCAATCCCGCGGACAGTCTCCGTCACATAGGTAAAGTCCCGGCCGTTTTCGCCCGTGCCGAAGATCACCGGCGGCAGCCCGTTCAGCACCCGTATTACAAAGCGGGGGATCACTTCGGCCAAGTCCCCGCTCGTGTGCTCGCGCGGCCCATAGGTGTTGAACGGACGGACGACGATCGTCGGCAACCCATAGGTCTGCCAGTAGGCTTTCGCATAATGTTCGCCGGCGAGCTTGGCGGCGCCGTAAACCGTCACCGGCTCGCATATGGTCGTGGTTTCGACGAGAGGCCCGCACCCGCAATTGCCATAAACCTCCGACGATGAACAATAGATGAAGCGCCCGACACGCCGCCGCCGGGCGATTTCGAGCACGTTGAGGGTTCCGGTGGCGTTGACCTCGTGATTGTGCAACGGCTCCCCCAACGAGCGGCGCACGCACTCGACGGCCAGATGGAAGACGACGTCGCTTCCCGCCATCGCTGCCTCTATCGCCGGCGGGTCGAGGATCGAGCCTTGCGCGATCCGCACGTCGCCCCGGCTCTGCGCTTGGCTCAGATTGGCCCGCGTGCCGGTCGAGAAGTCGTCGAGAACGGTGACCGCCCAGTTTTCGGCCACGAGATGGTCGACGAGGTGGCTGCCGATGAACCCGGCCCCGCCGGTGACCAGGCAGCGGCGCATCATTCGGCGGCGAGCCGCAGCGAGGTGGTCGTCCGCAGACTGGCGTCAAGCGAGGATTGCGCCCGCTCGAGCATGTCGATGATCCGCAAGCCCTTGCGGCCGTCCATGATCGAGCGTTCCCGGCCCGTGATCACCTTGCCGAAATGGGCCACCACTTCGGCCAGCGGCTCGCAATCCGACACGCGCGGCGCATAGATGTCGCCGATCCGGTAGCTCGGCATGATATGGCTGCGCTGCTCTTCCTGCTGGAACGAGATGCCGCTATCGTAGATTTTGAGCTTTTCCTCACGGTTCAGATCGTCCCACACCGCCATCCGCTTGCTGCCGCCGACGCGATACGGCGAACCTTGACCGGCGACATCCA
>VAZT01000628.1 GCA_005884825.1 Alphaproteobacteria bacterium | reverse complement strand
CCGCAAATTAGTTCCCCGGCCTTCGGTGTCGCGCTTCGACGGTGCTGATGTCAAGGCAGCGGCTTCTTCATGCAGGTGAAATCCCTGCCGCCATCGGTCTTTTCGCACAAAACGACGGCGTGCTGAACGTTGTCCACGACCCACAGAAACGAGGCGTGCTCGTTTGCCGCGGCGCTGACGGCATAATTGCCGGAGCCGCCCGGCGGGCCTCCCGGCAACCGCGGTCCGGCCGGCAGGCTCGGGGTCGGCTGCGGGGCGCCGGGCAGGCTCGGCTGGGCCCCTTGCGCGAGCACGTTATCCGCAGCCGAGGTGAGAGCGCCCGCCGAAGCCAAGGCGGCGGATAGGAAAAGGGCGGGAAATTTCGGCATCGTTTGTCTCCGATGTGGTCGCGCCGGCCGTCTTATCGCGGCAGCTCCCGGCACTCCAGCCTGTCGAGGCATCGTGCCGAGGTTCTCTCGCCTAATCCCGCCCGGTTTGATAAAAAGCCGGGATCGGGTGTTAAGGCAAAGGCTGACCCCTTGGTGCAACGCGACACGCGAGCGACGACGCGGCTCTACCTGATCACGCCGCCGGCGCTCGACCCCGACCGGTTTGCGGCGGAGCTCGAAGAGGCGCTCGCCGGAGGCGATGTCGCCTCGCTGCAGTTGCGCCTAAAGGATTGTGACGACGATGCGGTCCGCCGCGCGACGCGGGTCTTGAAGCCGATCGCGCAGGACCGCGGCGTCGCGTTCATAATGAACGACCGCCCCGACCTCGCCGCCGAGCTCGATTGCGATGGGGTGCATGTCGGGGAAGAGGACATGCCCTATGCCGAAGCGAGGCGGCTGCTCGGCCCCGACCGCATCGTCGGGGTGACCTGCGGGGCCAGCCGCGACCGCGCCATCACCGCCGCCGAGGCGGGCGCCGACTACGTCGCCTTCGGCGCCTTCTTTCCGAGTACCACCAAATCCGCCAAGCACCAGGCCGACCCCGATCTGTTGCGCGACTGGAGCGAAACGACCGTCGTCCCGTGCTGCGCGATCGGCGGCATCACGCAACAGAATTGCGGGCCTCTGGTCGAAGCCGGCGCCGATTTTCTCGCGGTGATCAGCGCGATCTGGTCCCACCCCAAGGGCCCGCGCGCCGCCGTCGCCGAATTCAACGAGGTATTCACCCGCTATGGGCGGGCATTTGCCATCAACCCCGGGTAAACGCCTGCCTCGCCTGGTGTGGGCGGGGGGTGTTCGATCGGGGTTGCGGTTCCGGCGCTTCGCCACGGGTTGCCGCCCAGATGCAGCCTTTCGGCAATGTCCATGGCCGACCAGTAGAGGGGCACGGCACGGCCCTTGACGAACGGCATCGCGGCCGGGTCGAGACCGAGCCAGGGCAGGAACGGATTGCGCCGTCCGTAAGCCCAGATCTCGAGACGAACCGATGGGCCGGCGCTGAGCCCGCGCGCATGGAAACCGACGGTGTCGGCCACCACTAGTGTATTTTGCGGCACCGCGAAGGCCTTGGGCTCGCCAAAGCCTAGGCGGCGCACCGTACCGGGTGTGATCCGCAGTGAGCCGCGGGCAGATTGAAAATCCGAGCTGCGCGCCGCCGTCATCGACTCGCGGCGTTCCCAGCTGAGGCGCCGGCGTGTCGGCCGGTGCGACCCCGGCACATAGATGAAGGGGCCGTCCTCCTCGGCGACATCCGTCAAAAAGAACCAGGCCTTGACCGAGGGATGAAACGCGTCGGCATGCAGCCGCGTCTGCGGGTCGGGCGGCGCCTGCCGGACATGCGAGAAGATCGTCTGGATATAGATCTGCGGTTCGAGCATGTACGAGCCGATATAGCGCACCAGGCCGAGCCATTCCGGGCTGTCGACCAGGGTCCGCAAAGCCGGCAGATTGGCTAGGGTTCGGTGGTCGAGCGCGATGCGCCGGGTCAGCGCATCACCCTGGAATTGATGCCGTACCGGTCCGCGAAAGGAGAAGACCTGCTCCTTGAGCGCCGTATAATCGGCCGCGGGCAGAAAGTCGCGTTTGAGAATAAAGCCGTCGCGCTCAAACTCCACGCGATCCTCTTCCGAAATCAGGGTCCGCAGCCGCTTGCGGCGCCATTCGGCCATCCGATGGGCCAGCGTTACGCGCGCCACGTGCAATCCGGCGCG
>VAZT01000627.1 GCA_005884825.1 Alphaproteobacteria bacterium | reverse complement strand
CGGCATGCCGAGCTGATCCGCCGCGACGGCCCCTATCGCCGATTGATGGGTGCTCAAGCCGCAGAGCGTGAAGACGACGGCGATCTCGTTGAGGAAGACCCGGCGGCGCGCATATCAGGTGACCGCGACAAAACCGAAGTCGAGGCGGCGACGGCGACTGACGCGATCGCCGACGCGGCAGGATCGGTCGGCTGGGGTGCGACGCTAGGCACCCTGGTGCAGATCATCAAGCCGTGGCGGCGCCGCTTCGCGATTGTCGTGACATCCGGGATAGCGCGGGTCGCGGCTTTCATCGGGGTGGGCATTTTCGGCGCCCTCGCCGTCGCCGCTGTAAAGATGGGCACTCCCTTCGGGTACCTGTTGATCCTGCTCGCATTGGCGGCGCCGCTCGCCGGGCTCCTGCACTGGCTCGAATCCTGGCTGGCGCACGATATCGCCTACCGGCTGCTGGCGGAGATGCGGATCGATCTGTTCCGCAAGCTCGACACCTTGGCGCCGGCTTATCTGGTGCGGCGGCGCTCCGGGGATCTGATCGCACTCGCCAACCAGGATATCGAGACCATCGAATATTTCTTTGCCCACACGGTGGCGCCGGCTCTCGTCGCCGTTATGGTGCCGACAGCGGTCGTGCTGACGCTCGCATTCATGGCGTGGCCGATTGCCTTGGCATTGCTGCCCTTCGTCCTCTATGCCGGTCTCGCTCCGGTCGTGACTCGGACGCGGGTCGATCATCTGGGCGGACAGGCGCGCGATGCCCTCGGGCTTCTCAGCGCCTATGTCACCGAGACGATCCAGGGCTTATCCGACCTCGTGGCGTTCCAGGCGGTGTCCGGCCGGCGGCGCGGCTTCATGGATCTGGTGCGCGGGTATCAGCGGATCCGCCTCGAACTGTTGCGTGATCTCTCCTCGCAGACGGCTCAGCTCGAAATCGTGACCGGGCTCGGCGGGCTCGCAGTCGCCGTGGTCGGGGCCAGGCTCGCCGCCGAGCATCAGCTGACGGCGACCACTCTGCCCTTGCTGATCCTACTGGCCCTGGCCTCGTTTCTGCCGATCTCGGAGATCGCCCAGGTCGGCCGCCAGCTCGCCGACACGATCGCCTCAACCCGCCGCTATTACGCGGTAGAGCGCGAGCAGCCGGCGGTCGTCGACGGCCCGCTGCGTCCGCCGGCCCCGGCCGGCGGCTCGGCGATCCGTTTCGAAGGAGTGGGCTTCACCTATCCGGGCGCCCGCCGGCCCGCACTCAGCGATGTCGAGCTGGTGGTTCCTGCCGGCGCGACTATGGCGTTGGTCGGCCCGTCGGGCGCCGGAAAGACGACGATCGCCAATTTGTTGCTGCGCTTCTGGGATCCCGGGATCGGCCGGATCCTGATCGACGCAGTCGATCTGCGCGAGTTCGAGCTCGACCATCTGCGGGCGCGCATCTCGCTCGTCTCGCAGGACACTTATCTGTTCAACGACACGCTGCGGGCCAATGTCGCGCTCGCCCGGCCCGATGCCGACGAGGCCGCCATCCATCGCGCGCTCGACCAGGCCGCGCTCGCCGATTTTGTCGCGAGCCTGCCCGAAGGCCTGGACACGATGGTCGGTGAGCGCGGCGTCCAACTGTCCGGCGGTCAGCGCCAGCGGGTCGCGATCGCGCGTGCGTTTTTAAAGAACGCGCCGACTTTGATCCTCGACGAAGCGACCTCGCATCTCGACGCGGTCAGCGAGGCCCAGGTGCGCGGCGCGCTCGACGCGCTGATGCGCGACCGCACGACGATCGTCATCGCCCATCGCCTCTCGACCGTGCGCAACGCCGACCTGCTCGCCGTGCTCGAGCGCGGCCATCTCGTCGAGACCGGCAGCCACAGCGAGCTCCTCGCCCGAAACGGGCTCTACGCCCGCCTGATCCGCCACCAGATCTCCGCCGCCCGCCTACCGCTCCGTGCCGCGGGGAACTAGCCCGGATCGCTGGACGTGCGCCTCTGTACTGGGGTTGGCCGGCCCGGCGCCGAGCTCTTTCAGCCCCGCGAACACAGTACGAAAACCGTCCGACCTTTAAAGTCGGACAGCGGCCCTTTTGTTCAGGCCGCCGACCCGCAAGATTTTGATTTTGGTGGTGAGTGCAGCAGGACTCGAACCTCCGGCGCTCTGCCAGACGGCAGGTCGGGACGAAG
>VAZT01000626.1 GCA_005884825.1 Alphaproteobacteria bacterium | reverse complement strand
CCGGCTCGGCAGCCACACGGCGACGCGATTACCGGGGCGGATGCCGTGGCCCGCGAGATGCGCCGCCAGCCGATCAGCTGCATCTACGAGCTCCGGGTAGCTCAGCCGGCGATCGCGGTCGCGCAGCGCGAATGCCTGCGGCATTGCCCGCGCCTGCCGCGCGGCCAAGTGGTAGATGGTCTGGTCGCCCCAGAACCCGGCCGCGGTGTAGGCGGCAACGGTCGACGGCTTCAGCAAGGTCAGTAATGGCGCCGGCTGGGGACCGCCCATTGCGGATCAGCTTCTTCCCCGGTTCACTGACTCCCCCTTTTCTCCGTCGACAGCAGCGACCGCTTGCGCTGCGCCGCCGCGTTTATAAGCGTTCTGAGCCGCTGCGGCGTTACCGGGAGCCGCGTCACCGCGCCGGGTAAACCAATTGCATCATCGATCGCCGCGGCAATGACCGCGCCCACCCCGTTGATGCCGCCTTCGCCGACGCTCTTGATGCCGAGCGGATTGAGCGGGCTCGGCGCGTCCTCGGTTACCAGGACTTCCACGGCGGGGACCTCCCGCGCAGTCGGCAGGGCATAATCGGCCAGTGTCGCGCTGAGCGGCTGGCCGTGCTCGTCATAACGGAATTCTTCGCAAAGCGCGCCGCCGAGGCCCTGCACGAAGCCCCCGACCAGCTGGCCCTCCACCAGCATCGGGTTTATCGATCGGCCGATATCGTAGGCGAGCAAAAAGCGCTCAACGGTCGCCTCCCCGGTTTCGGCATCGATCCGAATGATGCCGATCTGCACGCCATAGGGATAGGTCATGTGCTCGGTGCGGAACCAGCCTTCGGCGGCCAACCCCGGATCACGCTCCCCGAGCATCGGGGAATCGGGTGCGAGATGACGGGCGATCTCCGCCAAACTGATCGATCCTCCGCCGGGCAGGTCGCGATGGACGACGACGCCGTCGAGGATATCGAGCTCGTCCGGGCTCGCCTGGAGCAGCGAGGCCGCGACATCCAGCGCCTTGGCCCGGACTTTGAGCGCCGCGGCATGCGTCGCGTTGCCCGTCATGACCGAGGCACGAGAGGCGTGGGCGCCGATGCCGTACTGGATGCGATCCGTCTGTCCCGATACTACCCTCACCCGGCGGTAGTCGAGCCCCAGCGTATCGGCGCAGATCTGCGCCATCGCGGTGGCGAACCCCTGGCCCACCGCCGAACCGCCAGTCACCAGCTCGACCGCGCCGGTGGCATCGACGGTCACCCGGGTGCCGTCCATTGGTCCAAGCCCGCCTTTCTCGACGAAGATCGCGATTCCGCACCCGACCAGTTCGCCGGCGGCGCGGCGGCGGCGCAACTCCGTCTGCAGCGCTTCCCAGCCGATCTGCGCGAGCGCCTTGTCCAGCAATCGCGGATAGTCGCCGGAATCGTAGACGATCTCGCTGCCCAGCGCGCGAAGCTTCCGGTCAAACGGCATTTCGGCCGCGGCGATGAGGTTGCGTCGACGGACCGTCACCCGGTCGAGCCCGAGCCGGTCGGCGACCGCGTCGATGAGCCGCTCGCGCACAACGGTGCCTTCGAACCGCCCCGGCGCTCGATAGGTCGCTGCCGGCGTCTTGTTCGTGAGGCGGAAATGGCAAATGCTGCGATAGGTAGGAACCCGATACGGCCCGGGGACCATCGCCATCGTCATCTCCGCCACCCGGGCGCCATGCGTGCGCACATAGGCGCCTTGGTCGAGGTAGAATGTGTCCTCCACGGCCAGGATCCGACCCTCCGCGTCGAACGCGGCGGACGCGTGATGGTGCTGCTCGCGCGAGTGGTTGGCGGCCATCAGGTGCTCGCGCCGATCCTCGATCCATTTGACCGGTCGCCTCAATCGCAGAGCGGCGAGGCAGACAAGAAAATCTTCCGGATAGAGCTCACCGCGAACCCCGAACCCGCCGCCGGTATTGCCTTCCTTCAGTACCACCGCCGACGCGCTGCGGCCGAACATGCGCGCCAACCCGTCGCGGTTGCGGTGCGGTACCTTGGCAGCGCCATACAATTCCAGCACGTCCACGGCACCGTCG
>VAZT01000289.1 GCA_005884825.1 Alphaproteobacteria bacterium | reverse complement strand
GACGTATGAGATGGAAACGAGAGGCGGCGACAGCTTCTCGGTCCGCATTCCCGCGTTCTCGCTCGACAGCCCCCATCAGCCGGTCCGGCTCAACTGACCGCATGGCGGGGCGCTTCGCATCGCGTTCCCGCCGGTGAGCCTTTCCAACGAGCAATTGAAGCCCCCACAAACAAGAGAAGCACTGATGCCGCGAGCTTTCGCCCCGTCCGTGTCCCGATCCGAACAATCTCTCCAGCCCGTCCCGGCGCGGCAGCCGACCCGCGAGGAAGCCTTGGACGCGGTTCGCACCCTGCTGCGCTGGGCCGGCGACGATCCTAGCCGTGAAGGGCTGCTCGGCACTCCCGACCGCGTCGTGCGCTCTTACGAGGAGTTCTTCAGCGGGTATGGCGTGGATCCGGTAGCGCTGCTGCAGCGCACCTTTGAGGAAACCGATGGTTACGACGAAATCGTCGCGCTGAAGGACATCCGTTTCGAATCGCATTGCGAGCACCACATCGCGCCGATTATCGGCAAGGTGCACGTCGCCTACCTGCCCAACAGGCGAGTGGTCGGCATTTCAAAGCTCGCGCGGCTTGTCGAAGTCTTTGCCAAACGTTTGCAGATTCAGGAAAAAATGACGGCGCAGATCGCCAACACGCTCGACGAGGTGTTGCAGCCCAAGGGGGTCGCAGTGGTGATCGAGGCGGCCCATCAATGCATGACCACTCGCGGCGTGCACAAGCCTGGCGTCACAATGGTGACCAGCCGGATGCTCGGCGCATTCCGCGATGACCCGCTCAGCCGCCGCGAGGTGCTGTCGATGATCGGCACCCCCGGCGGCGCCAAGCTCGACAACGTCTGAGTCCGCTAGCCCTTCGTCGGTGGCTCGGGAGCGGGCAGGACTCGCCTTTCGACTTCGCCGGCGAGATCGCCGAAACTGAGAAAGATGCGGTAGCTGCGCCAGTCGCGGCGATATTCGATTTCGTCGGGCACCGGGATCGAGGCGGTCGAGACCATCGCCAGAAATTGCGCATCGCCCTGCGGTGCGCCGGTCACCACGGCAGGAACCGGAGCGAGGTTGCCGATGCCGAAAATGTTGCCTTCATAGGGGGTATCGATCTGTCTTTGGTAAAACGTGACGCTCGGGGACGGGTTGACATGGAGATACGAAGCCGGCGTCGCCTGGCCGTCGGGCGAGACCAGCTCAGCGGTGCGCAGCGGCAGCCGGTCGACCGCATCGATTTCGATGCTGTTGACGACACCGCCGGGCGGGAAGCGGGCGCTGACTTGATGCGTCGGCAAGGGCGCCAACCCGCTCTCGGGAGCGCAGCCGGCGGCGAGAGCCAAGGTCAGCAAAAGGGCGGCGGCGCGCATCCAAACCCCAGGATTAAGGGCGTCAGCCGTGCTGGGCTCCCGATTCTCGGCGCACGGCCTTTTGCAGAAAGTCGAGAGCGGCGGCGACCTGCGGGTCGTTGCCGGTCCCGATGATCATCGGCTTGATCGGGTGCTCCGCCTCGGCGGCACTGGTGCGACCGGTGGTTGCGGAGCCCGCGCCCGGCGGCGAGTTGATCGAGCCGCCGTTCTTCAGAGCGCCGTAGAGATCGCTCTCGAAGCTGATCACGGCATTTGCCACCTGTTGGTTTTTCGGGACATTGACGACGATGTCGGGCGAAATGCCCTGGCCCTGAATGGAACGGCCGGACGGCGTGTAATATAGCGCCGTCGTCAGGCGGAGCGCGCCGCGGCCCTCCAGCGGTATGATCGTCTGAACCGAGCCCTTGCCAAAGCTGCGGGTACCCATGACGGTCGCGCGGCGGTGGTCCTGCAACGCGCCGGCGACGATTTCCGCAGCCGACGCCGAGGCGCTGTTGATCAGCACGACCATCGGTGTCCCGCGCAACACGTCGCCGGTCGCCTGAGCGCGGTAGACATGATCGTCGGTGGCGTTGCGGCCGCGCGTCGTGACCACGACGCCGCCGTCGAGAAACACTCCGGCAACATCGATCGAAGCGTCGAGCAACCCGCCGGGGTCGTTACGCAAATCGAGGATGAAGCCGTTCAGCCGGCCTTGCGTCCGCGCCTTCATCCTCTCGATCGCACCGGTGAGCTCGGCGGCGGTGTTCTCGGTGAAGGTGGTAATGCGGGCATAGCCGATGTTGTTCGGCTTGAGTTCCGATTTGACCGAGACGACGCGGATCACGTTGCGCGTCAACATCACATCGAAAGCGCCGCGGTCGTTGCGAGCGATAGTCAGGGTCACCCTGCTCCCCGCAGGCCCGCGCAGCCGTTTGACCACCTCCTCGACGTCCATACCGGTGGTCGGAAGCGCGTCGATCTTGACAATGCGGTCTCCCGGCTCGATGCCCGCCTCGGCGGCCGGCGTGCCGTCGATCGGCGAGATCACCTCCGGCACCTTGCCTTCGAGGGTCAGCTCCACGCCGATGCCGCCAAATTGGCCGCGGGTCACCGCGGTCATCTGCTGATACTGCTCCTGATCCATGTAATCGGAATGGGGATCGAGGCGCGTCAGCATGCCCTTCAGGGCATCCTTGGCGAGCTCGCCGCCGGTTACCGGCGCGACGTAATTTTTCTCGACCTGCTTCATCGCATCCTGGATCAGGCCGAGATCGCCGGCTTCCCCCGGGTAGACCGCCGTGCCCGCTCCGGCGCTGTCGCAGGCGTACAGCGTCAGCGAGACCAGAATGACGGCGGCGGCCCTTACAGCCGAGTGGTGCGGGCGTGAAATGTCCATCATCGGGTTCTCGCGGAGCGTTGGCGCGGATCAGCCGCAGAATGTAGTCTCTGAGCGGCCCGCTTCCAGGGCGGGTCTGGTCGAGTACGGTCAATCCAGGGAGAAACCGCACTTGCGCAAAAAGGTCGGAAAGCCCTCGCCTTCGGGTTGGGCGGCCTGCCGCGCCTTATCTTCCGACCAGCCATAAAAAGACGAGTAGCCAAAGAGATCGGGCGCGCGTTGCTGCTCGCGCGGCAGCGAGTATCGCGAATCGCGCCGCCGGTCATAGGCATCGATGGCTTCGGCGGGCCGCCCGTCGTTATAATGATCGATGTGCACCGTCACCTCGAGCGGAAGCCGCATGCTGACGTGTCCGGCCGCGGCGGGGTAGCCGACACACAGCCCCGCTACCGGGAACACCTTGTCGCGCAGACCCAATATCTCGGCAACCGCGCCTGCGTGATTGCGGATGACGCTGATCGGGCAGCAGCCCAAACCCGCGGTCTCGGCTGACAGGATGAAGGTCTGCAAGACCAGCGCCGCGTCGATGGCGGCGTTGAAAAACCCTTCGAGCTTGCCGTTCTCGTTGATGTGACCGCGCAGCTCGCCGATCCGCTCCACGCGGTGCGCGTCGCCGCAAAAGACCAAAAATTCCGGCGCGTTTCCGATCCACGGCATGTCGGGCACGAGCGCCGCGAGCCGATCGCGGCTCTGGCGGTCTCTGACGCGAATGACGCTGGCTTGCTGGAAATCCGATTTCGAGGAGGCTGAAAAGGCCGTTCCCAGCAATAGGCGGAGCAACGCTTGGGGGACCGGGCGCGCGGCATAACGCCGATGGGTACGCCGCATCAGGACTTGGCGCAGCCATGGCAGGTCGGGCAGGTCCGGGTTGGGCTCCGTCTCTTCGCCGAAGCGCGCCCGCCACTCAGCCTCGTAGCTCATGCTCATCTCCTCGTCCGCGACCGCTCACGCGGCAGAGGGGCTGATTTTAGGGTTGTCGTCAACGGCATCCGGCAGCTAGCGTGAATTCGATAGCCGAGCGGCGCTAAAAGGGGAGGTAATGACGGATCTACGGGCTGATTACGTCGTTGTCGGGGCGGGCTCGGCAGGGTGCGTGCTCGCCGATCGGTTGAGCGAGGACGGCGCTCGGGTGGTATTGCTCGAAGCCGGGCCCAGCGACTGGCACCCGATGATCCACGTGCCTGCCGGCGCCTTGCATCTGCGCGCCAATCCAGTGGTCAACTGGAATTATTACGCCGAGGCGGAGGAGGGCACCGGGAACCGACCATTGCATTGGCCGCGCGGCAGAGTGCTGGGCGGCACCAGCTCGATAAACGGCATGCTCTATGTCCGCGGCAATCCGGCGGATTACGATGGCTGGGCGCAGATGGGCTGCCGCGGCTGGAGCTACGCCGACGTGCTGCCTTATTTCAAGAAGTCCGAACGTTATGTGTCGGGCGAATCGGAGTATCGCGGCAAGGCCGGCCCGCTTCTCGTCGAGGATTACCGCACGATCCTGCCATTGACCCATCGCTTTGTCGAAGCCGCGCGAGAGGCCGGGTTTCCGCTCACCCGCGACTATAACGGTGCGCAGCAGGAGGGGGTCGGCTATTCGCAGATGACGCGGCGGGGGCGTTTGCGCGGATCGACCGCGCGCACCTTTCTGGCCGAGGCGCGGCGGCGCCAAAACCTGCGGGTCGAGACGAAGGCGGTCGCGACGCGCCTGCTGTTCGACGGAAGGCGCTGCACCGGCGTCGCGTTTCGCCAGAACGGCAGTGACCGGCGGGTCGCCGCGGAGCGCGAGGTGATCGTCAGCGGCGGCACCGTCAATTCCCCGCATTTGCTGCAGATTTCCGGCATTGGCCCGGCCCGCCATCTGCAATCTATCGGCGTCGAGGTGGTGCACGAATTGCCCGGAGTCGGCGCCAATCTTTCCGACCATTTCGCGGTTCGCGTGACGCACCGCGTAAAGGACGAGGTGTCGGTCAATCAGCTGGCGCGCGGCGTGCGGCTAGCGCGCGAGGTCGCGCGGTTCGCCGCGACCGGCCGCGGCGCGCTGACCTTTGGCGTCACCACTGCGATGGTGTTCTGCCGCAGCCGCGAGGGGCTGGCGAGCCCGGATCTGCAATTGCTGTTCACGCCCGGGAGCTACGACCCAGAAGGCATCGGCCGTCTCGAACGGGAGCCGGGCATGACCATCGTCGTGTGCGCCGTGCGCCCGGACAGCCGCGGGACAATTATGGCGCGGTCGGCAGACCCTTTGCAGCCGCCGGCGATCCGCCCGAATTACCTCTCGGCCGCGAGTGACGAACAAGTCATTCTCTCCGGGACCCGCCATGCCCGGCGGATCTTCGCCGCCCCGCCGCTGGCGCGCCACAGCGCCGCCGAGACGATGCCCGGTCGCGGCAGCGATTCGGACGACGCGCTGATCGACTTGATGCACCGGGCCGGCATGAACTTGCATCACCCGGTCGGCACCTGCCGGATGGGCGAGGACCCTATGGCCGTCGTCGACTCGCGGCTGCGGGTTCGGGGCGTCGCCGGGTTGCGCGTCGTCGACGCCTCGGTGATGCCGACGGTGACGACCGGCAACACCAACGCGCCGACGATCATGATCGGCGAGAAGGGTGCGGCAATGATCCGCGAGGACGCCGCGGCGGCCCGAGGATGAATACAGCGAGCAAAGTTGCGCTGGTCGCCGCCGCGATTGTAGGGGCTGCGTGGGGCGGCCAAACGCTGGGCGGCACCACGACGATTCAGCGCTCGATGACAACCACGAATGGTTCGGGGGCGTCGTGCAGTCAAGCCAATGACTGCGGCAGCTGCAGCATCAGCTGCCCAGTGGGCAAGTCGGCGATTTGCCAGTCCGGCTCGGATCGCCCGGCGGGCAGTCAAAACAGCCCGCGCTGCGCGCCGCCCGCCTGCTTCTGCCAATAGATTTGGTTAGCTTAGTCGATGCGGGCCTCGGACGCGGGCCCCTCCCTTTCCCCGCTCGCGCGGGGCGAGGTCGGGGTGAGGGGCGATGGCCAGCGGCATTCTTCACACGATCCGAGGAAGCACCTTCTCGGTCAGCAGCATGAAGGATTGGTGGCTGAGGGGTGCGCACAGCAGATAATCGAGGCCGATCTCGTCGCGCAATCGCAGGATCTCGTCCCCGACCTTGTCCGGGGTGCCGTGCAGGATCACCTCGTCGAGATAACGCCGGACCGGGTCGACGCCGGCGGGCGTAAATGACCCCTGCATCACCGGCCGGTGCTGTGCGCCGAGATAGGAATTGAGGATCCATTCGGCGCCGCTGCGGGCGACCGCCGCGGCCTCGCTCGCATTGCCGGCGAGCGCCGCCAGCCGCGCGATCGGGATGTCGCGGCCGGCCTCGGAGAACCCGGCCTGCGCCAGCTTCTCGGCATAGAACCGCCGCTTGCGGCCGATCTCGGGAGCCGAGGAGTGCGGGTCCATCAGGATCGAGAAACCGCGGCCCGCCGCCCATTCGATTGCTCCTTCCGAGCTTGCCGCCATCCACACCGGCGGATGCGGCCGTTGCGCCGGTTTCGGCAATATTTCGAGGTCCTCGAAGCGAAAATGCTGGCCGGTGAAATTGAGCCGCTCGTCGGTCCACGCCCGCAACACGATCTCGACCGCCTCGCGGAACCGCGAGGAGCTTTCCTCGGGCGGCACGCCAAAGGCGGTGAATTCGACCCGCGCGAAGCCGCGTCCGGCGCCCCAATTGACCCGGCCGCCGGACAGCACATCGAGCAGGGCCACTTCCTCGGCGAGCCGCAACGGGTGGTAGAACGGAGCGAGCGACACCGCCGTGCCGATACGCAGGCGCTGCGTTCGAGCCGCGGCCAATGTCCCGACCATGTGCACCGACGGACACACGCTGAAGCTGCTGAAGTGGTGCTCGGCAAGCCAGACCGCGTCGTAGCCGGTGCGGTCCATGATCTCGATGCGCTCCAACGCGCGAGCATAGACCGTGGCCAGATCGACCCGCCGCTCCGGCCAGCTGAAGAACTGCAGAACCCCGAGCTTCACTGCCGCACCTCTTCGGCTGTCCGCCAGAATTCGAGGGCCGCCCGCGCGCAGCGCTCCGGCTGGAGCAGGTTGACGCCATGCCCGTACCCGGCGAACAGCTCGAGACGGCCGTGCGGGAGCCTGTCGGCGAGAATTTTCTGCTGCTCCGAGGCGATCCGGCTCTTGTCGCCGCTCAGCAGCAGCACCGGCGTTTTAATCCCGGGAAGAAGTGGCCTCACATCGATTGCCTCGAAACACTCATGCAGAGCGGCGGCGACATCCGGGCGCGTCCTGTCCATCTCGGCGATGACCCATTCCTGCAAATCCGGGCTCGCATGGTCGAGATCGAGGCGGTAGCCGAGCGTCTGCCGGCACCACTCGCCGGTGCCGTGGGTCCGGATCGCTGCGGCGGTACTCTGCTGGCCGAGGGAATAGATCCCGCGGATTTCGTCGGGAATGCGCGTCGGCGTGTTGCACAAGACGAGGCTGGCGATGCGCTCGGGATGTGCCGCCGCAAGCAACAACCCGATAATCCCACCCGAGGATTCGCCGACCCAATGGACCCGTGACAGCGAATGGCGATCGAGCACAGCCAGAATCTGGGCGCCGATCTTCTCCGCAGTGTAGGCATAGCCTGTGGCCGGAACGTCGGACTTGCCGCACCCCAAAAGATCGGGGCGATAGATGCGGCGGCTCTCGGCGATCGCCGGAACCCAGCGGTTCCAAAAATTCGCATTTCGGGCGAAGCCGTGCATCATCAGCACGGGCGGCGGCGCCTCCCATGGCCACAGGTAATCGTCGACCGCGCAGTGGAGGGAAAGACCGTCAGCGAGGCGGATTGTGGGCATTAAGGCGCCTCCGTTTGTTGATGGACCCGCTATCGCCTTCGCGATCAGCGCGCACCCGGCGCTTGCCACGGTCTTCGCCGGACCGTCCGGACCGAGGCTCTGGCCGATAGAGTAGGCGCCGTCGATCAGCAGTTGCAATTGCTCGGCGAGGAGGTCGGGGTCGCGGGCGCGCGCTGTGGCGGCCAGCGCACGGAGGCGTTCGCGGACGGCGCGTTTATGGGCGAGAATCACGGCGCGCGCGGGGTGGTCGGGCTCGGGAAATTCGGTGCCGGTGTTGAGAAAGGGGCAGCCGCGCCATTTCGGGTGCGAGGCGGTGGCAGCGATCATGTCGAGGATCCCTTCGAGTTGGCCCCGCGGGTCGTCGCCCGCGCGGGAGGCCTCCGCCTCGTTCCAGCGCCGCCAGAAGAAGGCATTGCGGTCCTCTAGCCAGGCAGTGACCAGCGCGTCCTTTGACGGGAAATTCCGGTAAAGGCT
>VAZT01000625.1 GCA_005884825.1 Alphaproteobacteria bacterium | reverse complement strand
CGAGGGTGCCGACCCTGATCCCGACCAGATCGGGCCGCGCCGAGACCTGCAGGAACAGCATGCAGCCGCATTCCGGGCAGAACGCCCGGGTTACCTGATTGCCGCTGTCGCCGGTCTTGACATAAAGCTTCGGCTCACCCCGGGTGACCCGGAAGCTCGCGGCGGGAACCCGCACCGCCGCCGCGTAGGCGCTGCCGCTCTGCCGCTGGCAGTCGCGGCAATGACAGAGCAAGGAGAAGACCGGCTCTCCCGAGCACTCATAGCGGACCGCGCCGCACAGGCAGCCTCCGGCCATTGGCGGGGTCATCGCGTCCTCCCTCGGTTCATGCCTTGTCCAGCCAGAACGTATCCTCGCGCACAACGTCGTAGACGCCGAAATAGTCGTAGGGGTTATGCCCTTTCACATAGTTGTACCAGACGTCGTTGATCTTCTCCCAGGCGACCGGGAGCACCGGCGGGTCCTCTTCCATGATGGCTTCGGTCTGGCGGACCAATGCCAGGCGCTTGGCGGGATCGACCTCACGGTCGATCTGGTCGACGAGGTCGTTGAATTTCTTGTTGTCCCAGAACGAGTAGTTCTGCGGGCCGCCGGTACGGTACCAGGCATTGAAATAGTCCGACGGGTCGAGCAACGTCGACACGATGGCGCCGATCGCCAAATCGTAGTGCCCGCTGGCGGTGTCGTCGAACCACACCGACTCGACGACTGTCCGCAGGTTGCACTGGACATTGAGCCCCTCCTGCAGCATCGCCTGAATGGCCTGCGCCCAGAGCTTGAAACTCGCAACGTCGCGGACCATGAAATCCAAACCCTGGATTCCATTCGCATGCCCCGCCGCGGCCAATAGCGCGCGCGCTTCCTTCAAGGCGGCTGCAGTATCCGTCTGATAGCCGACCCGTTTGCTGAGCTCGTCGGGCGGCGTGGCGAATTCGGAGAACGGATAAATGAAGCCGCCGACCCGCATTGGCGTCACGTCCTTGACGACATCGATCAGCGCCGGCCGGTCGAAGGCCAAATGCAGCGCGCGCCGCACCCGCGGATCGTCGAACGGTTTTTTCTTGTTGTTGACCCAGACGCCCTGGATGACGCTCTGATTGAACGCAGTCGTCGACAGACCCGGCATGTCCTTGGCCTTGCGGGCCGTGACCGGATCGGTGACGCGGATGTAGTCGCACCGGCCCGACAATATCGCCGAGCCGAGCTCGGGCGAAAACGGGATGAGGTTATAAAATTCGATGCCGTCGAGATAGGGCAGCCCTTTGTTCCAATAATTGGGGTTCTTCTCGACGACCCGGACCTCGTTCTCGACATAGCGGACCGTGCGGAACGGACCGGTGCCGGGGTAGGTGGTGAGCTTGCGCAGATTGTAGTTGTTGTCTTCGAGCGTCTTCTTGCGGACGATCACGTTCCAGCCGCTGGCGAGCGCCAGCATGATAAAGGTCTTCGGGCGCGGCTCCGCCAGTTTGAATTCGATCGTATAGGGGTCCTTCGCATTGATCTCGCTGACCGCCCTGAAGAGGATGCTGCGCGGAATGCTGATGCCTGAGGGCGGCTTGGCAATGCGGTCGAAGGTTGCCTTCACATCCTCGGCGGTCAGCTCCGCGCCGTCGTGAAACTGCACGCCCTTGCGCAAGAAAAAGGTGTAGGTCTTGCCGTCCTTGGAGATCTCCCAGCTGTGCGCGAGATCGGGGATGATCGTTTTGCCGCTGTCGCGCGGGTCGTGCCGGATCAGATTGTCGAACATTGGGGCCATCGCGCCCAGTGTCCCGAACGTCCCCGACTGGTGTATGTCGAAATGGGGCGGGCGCATCAGAAAACCGACGCGCAACACACCGCCGGATTTGGGATTGGGCTCGGGAGCTGCGAGCTGAAATTTCGAGCCGTCGAATTGGTCCGGTACCTCGGCGGCGTGAGCCAAGCGCCAGGGAAGGCCATAGGCTCCCGCAATAACGGCGGCGCTGCCCTTTAAAACACCGCGGCGGGTCCACTGTTGCCGTGCGAAATGTGCGTCACTCATAAAGCTTCTCCTCTGTCCTCGCACTGTTTAACACGCCGGCGCGCCGTGAACGGCCTCGGCTCACGACTTATCCAACCAGACAGTATCCTGCCGGACGATGTCGAAAATGCCGAAATATTCAGACGGGCTGAGGCCTTTGACGTAACTGTACCAGACCTCGTTGATCCTTTCCCACGAGACCGGCAGCAGCGGCGGATCTGTTTCCATGATGGCTTCGGCCCGCCGGATCAGATCCTGACGCTTCTCGGCATCGAGTTCCCGGTCGATCTGCGCCGTCAGGGCCTGGAACTCCCTGTTGTCCCAGAACGAGTAATTCTGCGGGCCGTCCTTGCCGTACCAGGCATTGAAGTAGTCCGAGGGATCGAGCAGCGTCGACACGATGGCGCCAATCGCCAGGTCGAAATTGCCGCTCGCCGCGTCGCCGAACCACACCGACTCGACGACCGCGCGCAGGTTGCACTCGATGTTGAGCGCCTCCTTCAGCATCGCCTGAATGGCTACCGACCACAGTTTAAAGG
>VAZT01000624.1 GCA_005884825.1 Alphaproteobacteria bacterium | reverse complement strand
GTTGCCAGCTGTCCGGCGCTGGCCCATCATGCAAAGCCCCACCCCGCCCGGAGGGATCACCCCCATGCAAAGCCTTTCGCCGAACCTGCCGCCCGACACGCAGCGCGAAATGCTGCGCCGGATGCTGACCATCCGCCGCTTCGAGGAGCGCGCCTCGGCCGACTATCTTGCCGGCAAGATCTACGGTGTCGTGCATTGCTATATCGGCGAGGAGGCGGTCGCGGTCGGCGTCTGCAGCGCGCTCGACCGCGGCGACCGGATCATCTCGACGCATCGCGGACACGGCCATTGCATCGCCAAGGGCGCAGACCTCAACCGCATGATGGCCGAGCTCTACGGGCGGCAGACCGGGTACTGCAAGGGCAAGGGCGGCTCGATGCACATCGCCGATTTCGGCATCGGCATGCTCGGCGCCAATGGCATCGTCGCCGGCGGCATCGCGATCGTCACCGGCGCGGGCCTGGCGGCGCAGATGGAAGGCAAGGGATGTGTCGCCGTCTCCTTTTTCGGTGATGGCGCATCGAATGCGGGACCTTTCCACGAATGCCTCAATATCGCGGCGACCTGGAAGTTGCCGATGCTCTACATTTGCGAGAACAACATGTATGCGGCGAACACCGCGGCCGCCGCGACTCATGCGCTGAGCGATGTGGCGGCGCGCGCGGCCGGCTACGGCATTCCGGGTGTCGTGGTCGACGGCAACGATATCTTTGCGGTCTACCAGGCGGCAAACCGCGCCGCCGACCGGGCCCGGTCGGGCGGCGGCCCGACCTTGATCGAGTGCAAGACCTACCGCCAGCGTGCGCATACCGAGCGCCGCGGGCAACCCGATCCCCGAGACCCGGCCGAGATCGAAGCGTGGAAGGGCAAGGATCCGATCGCACGGCTCGAGCGGCAGCTAAGGGAGCAGGGTCACCTCGACAACACGGGGATGGAGGCGATGGAGCGCGAAGTCATGGCCGCACTCGAGGCCGCCGTCGCCTTCGCAGAAGCGAGCCCATTCCCGACGCCTGAGCAGGCAGCCGAAGACGCCTTTGCGGCCTGATGATTAAAAAAATGAACGCTTCAACGCAGAGGTCGCTGGGGATACGCGGAGGCCGCAAAGGGAGTCGGTTGCCTTCGCGTCCTCTGCGCACCCTTTGCGTCCTCTGCGTTAAAAGCCTTCTCTTTGGGAGGATCGGACGATGCGAGAGCTGACGTACAACGAGGCCGCCGTCGAAGCCGTCGCCGAGGAGATGCGGCGCGATCCCAAGATCTTCTACATGTCGACAGACGCGCTGCCGCCATTGCTCAAGGAGTTCGGCCCTGAGCGCATCAGGGCGACGCCGATCACCGAGGCGGCGCTGACCGGCATGGCGATCGGTGCGGCCGGCTGCGGCTTCCGCCCGATCGTCGATTGGCGGCAGGTGACGTTCTGTTTTGTCGCGATGGACCAAATCGTCAATCAGGCCGCGAAGATCCACTACATGTTCGGCGGCCAGGTGACCTTCCCGATCCTCTATCGGGCGGCTGTCGGGGGCGGCGGCCAAGTCGCGGCGCAGCACTCGCAGTCGCCCTATTCGATGTTCATGAATGTGGCGGGTCTGAAGATGTTTCTGCCCTCGACGCCCTACGACATCAAAGGCCTGTTAAAGACGGCGATCCGCGACAACAACCCCGTCATCTCGTTCGAATCGAGCCGGCTGATGACGCGCAAGGGACCGGTGCCGGAGGAGGACTACGCGATCCCGTTCGGCAAGGCCGACATCAAACGCGAAGGCAGCGACGTAACCGTCGTCGCGCTCGCCTGGCTCGTTCACGAGGCGCTCGCTGCGGCCGAAGAGCTTGCCACCGAGGGGATCTCGGTCGAGGTCATCGATCCGCGCAGCTTGGTGCCGCTCGATGCGGAAACGATCCGCAACTCGGTGCAGAAAACCGGTCGCCTCGTCATCGCCGACGAGGCGGGGCCGACGGCCGGCTTCTCGGCGGAGGTCGCTGCCGTTGCCACCGAGGATGGGGCGACCTTCGCGCGGCTCCAGGCCCCGGTGAAGCGGGTCTGCGCCTTGCAGGTGCCGATACCCTACAGCCCCATCCTTGAAAGTCATGTATTCCCGGACCGCAAACGGATCCTGGCCGGGATTCGCGAGGCGCTCGAAGGATGCAGCCCCCGGCAACAAACAGCCCGATAGCGCTTGCGACGATCCTCGGCTCGCAGCCGGAGGCGGATGTATTGGCGGCTTGGTCTCAATCGGTACCGGCAGGGCGCGGCCGCAGGCGGCGGAAGCGCGCGCCGCTTCGCTCGCGGATGGTTTGGAAGGTGACGTAGAGCATCGGGATCACGAA
>VAZT01000623.1 GCA_005884825.1 Alphaproteobacteria bacterium | reverse complement strand
AACAGTGATCCTGGCTCAATTCCAGGACCTTGGCAGTGATGAAGCGCTCGACTAGCCCAAAGACATTGGCGTAGGTGCGGCCCTGGATCTGGCTAACGAACCGCTTTTCATCGGCTGATAGAGTCGTGAACGCGTCGGCCAGGGAAAGCCCATCCGGGAGGAATTTGTGCCCGGCATCGAAGCGGCGCCCCCGGATTACGTCCTCATCCAGGTCCCAGCGCACCCGCTTGGACGTCTGAATGCAGCGAGCATACCGTGCGCTGTCGGAGATTTTGTTGAGCGTATTCATCTTCCGTCTCCTTTTCCGGAATAGTGTGCCGACGAACCGGTCGGCTGAGGCGGCCATCTCTAAATCGGCAGGCGGTTGCCGGCTATGGCCGGGCCGCCGGCAAACATGACCGAAACACCGAATCCTGGTAGGAAGGCCGGTATGGACGCCCTATCGGAGGTCTTAAGGGTGGCGCATTTGACCGGCGGTGTATTCCTGCACGCCGATTTCTTCGCGCCGTGGTGCATGGCGGCCCGTGTCGGGCCCGAGCATTGCGCTCCTCTTCTCCCGCCATCGTCCCATCTGATCCTCTATCACTATGTCGTCGAGGGCGATTTTCGTATCCGGGTCGCGGGCGAGGATGGGGAGGACCTCATAGTCGGGCCTGGCGAGGTCGTTCTGCTGCCGCGCAATGACCTGCATCTGATGGGAAGCGACCTGAGCCTGCCGCCGGTGGCGGGTAGCGATATAATCCGTCCGCCTGAGGATGGCGGGCTGTTCTCGATCCATCATGGCGGCGCCGGCGGACGCACGCGGATGATCTGCGGGTTCCTTGGCTGCGCCAGCGCCAAAGGCAATCCGGTGATCTCGACCCTGCCGCCTCTGCTCAGGCTCAACGTCGAGCAAGGCGGGGCCGCAGAATGGATCCGCTCAACATTCCAATACGCCGCGGAGGAGGTGTCCGCTGGCCGTCCCGGATCGGAGACCGTGCTCGCCAAGCTTTCGGAGCTGTTGTTCGTGGAGGCGGTGCGGCGTTACGCGGAGGCGCTGCCGGACGGCCAGACCGGATGGCTCGCCGGTTTGCGCGAGCCTTACGTTGCGCGGGCACTGGCGCTGCTGCACCGCGACATCATCCGGCGTTGGACCGTCGATGACCTCGGCCGCGAGGTCGGACTATCGCGTTCGGCGTTGGCCGACCGCTTCATTCGTCTGATCGGCGTGCCGCCGATGCACTACCTCGCCAATTGGCGCATGCAGGTCGCGACTCAAAAGCTCCGCAACACCAGCGCGTCCCTCGCACAGGTTGCCGAGATTGTCGGCTACGACTCCGAGGCCGCATTCTCCCGCGCGTTCAAGAAGGCGTTCGGTACGGCGCCAGCCACGTGGCGACGTTCGAACAGCTAGGCCAACTGGCACGTTCGAACAGCTAAACCACGCGCGTCAGGAGATCACGTGGGGTTGCCGCCGTCTCCGCAGGCTGCGTTACGCCGCCTTGTCCGCCGCCTGCCGCTGCAGCCAGTGCTGCACGCGCGTGTCCTCGCAGACGGCGATATTGAACCGAATCCAAGGCGAGCGCTCGAGATGCGGACGGAAGACCGTGCCAGGCGCGAGCATAATGCCGTCGCGCTGCGACGCTCCCGTCAGTGCTAGCGAGTCGTCGAGATGCGGGAAGCGCGCCCAGACGAACATGCCGCCTGCGGGCTCCGCGAACAATTCCAGTCCGATGCGTTCGAAGGCGCGCACGACATTGATGCGCGCCTCGCCTAACCGCTCATGCAAGCGAGACAGATATTTGCGGTAATGGCCATCGACCAGCATCAGATAGATCAGCCGTTCGGTGAATGGCGAGGTGGTGATGCTGGTGAGCATCTTGATGTCGGCGAGTTCGTTGGCGACCTTCTGCGAGCAGGCGACAAAACCGACGCGCAGGCTGCCTGACAACGTCTTTGAGAAGATGCGCACATAAATCACGCGGTCTAGCTGGTCAAGCGTCGCGAGGCCCGGCGTCGTCTTCACCTGCAGATCGCAGAAGATGTCATCCTCGACGACCGTGAAGTTGTGGCGCTCGGCGGCCTGCAATACCTTGAGCGCCACATGCGGGCTCATGTCGGTTCCCGTCGGGTTCTGCATCACCGACTGGGTGAAATAGACTTTCGGCCGGTGGGTTGTGGCCATCGACATTGAATACGAGAGTTGGCGCCGCCAGCAGCCGATATCGCTTGCCGCGGCGGACCGCGCTCAGATTATCTCGTTGGGTGAGGATCTTCCCAAACTGTGGGATGTGGCGAGCGTGGTCGAGCGCAAGCAGATCCTTCGGCTCGTCGTGAAAGAGGTCGTCCTCGATCAGCGGCCCGAGAGCGGCCAAGTCTGGATCAGAATCATCTGGCAGACCGGGGCCGTCAGCGAGCACAAGGT
>VAZT01000622.1 GCA_005884825.1 Alphaproteobacteria bacterium | reverse complement strand
CTGATCCGGGGCGTTTACTAATACCAGTGGCAACCGGAGGTGCAGCCCGCCCGGGAGCGGCACCAACAGGAATTCCTCGCCCGAGTGGCCGACGGGTTCACGGACGTTCGGCCGGTAAATGTCAAGGACGCGGTGCAAACCGTCTTTGACGTGGTGGCGCGGCACCGTCGCCGAAGGGCAAGCCCGTAAGGTTGCCGGGGCATTGCCAGCCGAGATCAGCGCGCTCTGGCCGTCGCCCGACGAGGCGGCCGCGAGCCTCTCGGAAACCGGGGAGAGCGAGCCGGCCGAGCCTTGATCCGCAGGAATGCAGAACGGAGGGCACGATGCAAAGACTGATCCTCGCCACGGCCGTCACCGCGTTGCTCGCACCGATTTCGGTGGCGCAAACCTCGATGACGACGGGCACGGGATCGGGTGCCTGGGCCTCCACTGCCGCACCCGCACCCACCGGACCGGATCTGACGCGGGCGAGCCGCGTTCTGAGGCAGAACGTGTACAACCCGAATGGAGATGCGGTCGGCTCGATCGACGAGCTGATCATCGACCCCATTCGGGTCAGATCCAGCAGGTTGTTATCGGCGTCGGCGGGCTTCTCGGGATCGGGGAGAAGCGGGTTGCCGTTCCCGTCAATCAGCTGACGGTGAAGCCGGTCGCGGTGAGGGTCGCGCCGGTCACCGCCGTGCCCCCCGATGGCATCGCTGTCCCGCCGGTCGCCACCGCCCCGGCGCCGGGCAGCACGGCCACAGCCCCGGCCGGAACCTCGCCGGCCGGGGCGACGCGGTCGGAAGAGCATTTCGTCATAGACATGACGAAGGACCAACTGAAGGCTGCGCCCGAGTACCGCTATCCCGAACGCCGCTGACGGCGCGCGGAAGGTCGGCGGCGCGCCGCTGCCCCAAATCGACCCTGCGGCTACGATAGGAAAACGAGGCCGCCTAAACCAAAGCAATAGACAACGAGAACCGCCAGCCAATCGAGGCCCCTGCGGAGTACCCGCCGGTCCGGCCCGCTGCCGGCGACCCGCGCCTCTCCCCCGAAATTTAGGTTCGCAGCGGACTCGCCGCTGGAGCAAGCCGGATTCGAACCGTTGGTCCCTCTCCGGACTTGGTGCCGCTCGCGCGGTCCAAATGACCGGGGATTTATGCCACACCTTTCGGAACGGCCGCTTTTCCCACGGCGGGACCTAGGGTTCGAATCCGCCTTCCTCCAGGTGCGAACCTAACCTTCCGGTCCTGTTGCGAAACGTCTCGCCGATCCCTACGCGCCCCGTGTCAGGTGGTTGAAGATCAAAAACCCGGACTACACCCAGAAGGAGGGCAGGGGCGATCTGTTCAACGTACGCCGGCGCAGCGGCGCTACGGCTACGGTTCAGGTGCTAGGGTCCTCGGCTTGATTAGCACGGCGGCATTTTCTGGTAACCGGCGCGACCGGACTGATAGGCGGCGCGTTGACCGGCCGTCTGCTCGCTTCCGGGTGCAAGGCGGCATGGCAGCGACGCCCGCAGAGCGCTTGGGACGCCCCACCTGGCTCGGCGGTTTTTCGACACCCATCAGCTTGCGGAGAAGCTCGCGACCGCGCGACAACCGCGAGCGCACGGTTCCGACGGGTATTGAAAGGACCGCGGCTGTACCCTCATAGTCCATCCCTTCGAGACCGACCAGAAGAAGGACTTGGCGCTGGTCTTCAGGCAACTGCGCGATCGCGCGATCCAATTCCTGCAGTTGGCGTGATGCTGTCGGATCGGTCGTCGCCGTGAGCTTTGAAGACCACTCCGCGATGTCGATCAAAGTTCCGTCTTTGGCAAGACGTCGGACCTCATTGACATTTAGGTTGTGCATGATTGTGAAGAGCCAGGCTCGCAGATCGGTGCCTGGCTGCCATAGATGCTCCTTGCGAAGTGCGCGAGTGAGTGTTTCCTGCACCAGATCGTCAGCGCGAACCACGTTGCGGGTCAGCGCGCGCGCGTAGCGCCGAAGCCGCGGGATTTCCTGTTCCAGACGATGATGGTAGTCGGTCATGATCAGTCCTCAGTATTTAACCTCCAGGTTAAGGCAAGGAATGTAACCGCAGGATGAATTCAGTGATTCCGGTTGTAAAAAATCGTAAGGGGAGGGGTCATTGGGTAAACGAGCATCGGATGACTAATGCTCGCGAAAGTTTTGTGCAGCTCGATTCCTTACAATCCAAACTCATCCAGCACGTTAGTTTTGGGCACGGCTCCAACACCGGTTGTTTTCAAGCCGGCGATCGGCATTGGCTTTTTCCCTGGTCTCCCTATCCGGCTAGAGCAGGTTCCGCAACCGCCGCGGGAAGCCGCCGGATGCGCTCGGCCCCGTCTGGCAGGTTGCCGGCCTTGAGTTGGTCGTAGGTGACGGTGGCGCATTCGACGGCGCGGCGGATCAGGTACGATTAGGAGGGTGGAATGCGCACTGTTTCGGTCCGAAGAGCCGGGACATATGCAAACCGTAAGCGCTCGGCGAGTGGGC
>VAZT01000621.1 GCA_005884825.1 Alphaproteobacteria bacterium | reverse complement strand
CCGGTGTCCATTGCGCGCGCACCGCCTCCTCGCCGCGCTCGGCGACCAAGATCTCGTAACGGGACAGGAACTTCTCGACCTGGAGCGGGTAGTAGGCGAGCGACTCGGTCGCGGTGTCGATCGCGGTCAGACCGCCGCCGATCACGACGACCGGCAACCGGACGGTCAGATTGGCGATGCTGTCGGTCTTGGCCGCGCCGGTCAATTGCAGCGCCATCAGGAAATCCGAGGCCTGCCGCACCCCCGGCGCGAGGCCGTTCTTCATCGGGATCACGGTCGGCCGGCCGGCCCCGGCACACAGTGCGACATGATCGAAGCCCAGCTCGAACGCGCTGTCGATCGTAATCGTGCCGCCAAAGCGCACGCCGCCATACATCGAAAAGCTCGCGCGGCGCTCTAGCAACAGGCGGATAATCTTCAGGAAATTCTTGTCCCAGCGAACCGTGATGCCGTACTCGGCAACCCCGCCGAACCCCGCCATGACGCGGTCGTCGAGGCTTTCGACGAGGCTCGCGACATCGCGGATCGGTTCGAATGCGCGCCGTGACCCGTCGAGCGCGACGCCGCCGATCTCGGGCGGCAGAGGCTCGATCTTGAGCCCGTCGATTGCCGCGACGAAATGGCCGTCGTTCACCAAGTGGTGCGCGAGGGTGAAACCCGCCGGTCCGAGGCCGACGATCAGAACCTTGTAGCCGCTCGCCGGCCGCGGCAAGGGCCGCCGGATATTTAGCGGGTTCCACCGCGTCAATAGCGAATAGATCTCGAACCCCCAGGGAAGTGCGAGCACGTCCTTCAGGGTGCGGGTCTCGATCTGCGGGATGTCGACCGGGTCCTGCCGCTGGTAGATGCAGGCCTTCATGCAGTCGTTGCAGATACGATGGCCGGTCGCGGCGCAGATCGGGTTGTCGACCGCGACGATGGCGAGCGCGCCGAGGCTGTTGCCGTGCGCTTTCACCAGGTTCATCTCGGAGATCTTCTCCTCGAGCGGGCAGCCCGCGAGGGTGACCCCAAAGACGCTCTTCTTAAACGTCCCGTCCTTTTCTTTCAGCCCCTTCGAGCAGCTGTCCTTGCCCTGGTTGTGGCACCAGATGCAGTAATTCGCCTGGTCGAGCGCGCCGGTGAGATCGGTGCCGCGGTCGGTCAGCGCAAAGCCGTCGCGGCGGCGCCATTCGTCCTCGGGCAGCCGCAGCATCGTGACGCCGTCGCGCTCGACGGTTTGGACCGGCACCAGGTGATGCATATCGAGCCGGTGCGGCACCTTGAACAGCACGCCACGTCGGTGCTTGCGCCGGCCCTCGGGGGACAATGTCGCCCAGGCGGCATAGCGCTGCGCGATGTCCAGCGCCTCCGCATTGCCGGCCTCGTCCTCGAGCCAGTTCGCGACATGCTCGGCATAGCACCGCTCCCACGCACCGACCGGCTCATCAGCCGCCGCGCTCATCACGCGATCGAGTTCCTGGGCCAATCCGGGCCCGTCGATCGCCACGGCGTCAGATTCTTTCACGCCTTTGACGGCGCGCCGCTGCACGAACAGCCGCTTGACCGAGTAGAGCGGCCCCAATTCGTGATGGCGCGCCTGCAATGCCCGCACCTCCGCGGCAATCCCGAACAGCTCGCCGATGAAATCTTCGAGATGCGGCGCGAGATCCACCAGCAGGTTGGATTCGTCCAGCCTTTCGATTGCATCCGGATCGCGCCGAGCCGTCATCAGCCGATCATGCAAACCGATATCGCTTTCGCTGAGATGGGCCACAAATGCCCGATCCAGCCGAACGAGACCGTCCCGGTCATAAAGATCGGCGAAAGGGAGGCCGTGCTGGAGTGTGTCGAGGCCGCCGAAAGCCGACCGACGCGTGGGTGGCGGAGTTGGGTGGCGGCTACGAGAACTCGGCTATCGGCTCGTCCCTTGTAAACGGCCCGACCTATTGGACGATGTGGTGCGCCGCCGAGAGACGACGACCGGATCGCGCGGTACCTGTCGGGCCTCGACAACGCTGCGGGCTGGCCCATGGGGTTCTCCCAATCGAGGGCGGATCGCCTGCTCGTCATCGGGGTTACTTATGGGAGATGATCGAGGGAAGTGGAGTAGCCCCTTTCGGCCGTTCAATCTGCACCTGAGGCGTCAGATTCCCGTGCCGGCGGAGTGCCTTTCATGAAGCGAACCGAAGTCGCGCAATATTGGGAGGCAAATGCCCAGACCTGGACGCGGCATGTCCGCGCTGGCTACGACATCTACCGGGACGGGCTGAACACACCAGCGTTCCTCGGCATGCTGCCGCCGGTGCATGCTCTCTGCGGCCTCGACATTGGGTGCGGCGAGGGGTCGAACACGCGCGAGCTTGCGCGGCTCGGGGCGAGGATGCATGCGATCGACGTCGCGCCAACCTTCATCCGCCACGCAAGCGAGGCCGAGCGAGCCGAGCCACTCGGCGTGACCTATCTGGTCGCGGATGGGACGGATTTACCGTTCGCCTCAGGCTCGTTCGACTTTGCGACGGCGTTCATGTCGATGATGGACATGGCCGACCAAGGCCGGGCCCTGTGCGAGGCAGCACGGGTGTTGCGGCCGGGCGGCTTCCTTCAATTCTCGATCCTCCACCCTTGCTTTGTCCCGCCGCACCGCCGCGTCTTGCGGAATCCCGACCGCACAACGAGGGCGATCGAGGTCGCCGGCTACTTCGATGCTACTGATGGGCGGATCGATACCTTTTGGCTGACCAATGTGCCTCAAGAGGAACGCGACAAGACCGAGCCGCTTCGCGTTCCCCGGTTTCACAGGACATTGGGCGGGTGGGTAGACCTCATCGTCGAGGCCGGGCTGGTTATCGAACGATTTGGCGAACCGTTCGTCACCTTGGAAATAGCGCAGGCGGAACCGGCGCTGGAAGACACGCGCGTCGCACCGATTTTTCTGCACGTCCGAGCGATGAAGCCCAAGATGCCAATTTTGTGAGACGCTCGCCGAACAGCCCGGGCCGCCAGTCCGCGAGTTTCGCGCACTGGCGTTTTTTGCTGCCGCAAGTAAGGGTTGAGGGCCGGGATGTTCGACAGCCTCAGTGATCGCCTCGGCGACGTATTCGACCGGCTGCGCCGCCACGGCGCGCTGACCGAGGCCGATGTCGGGACCGCGTTGCGCGAGATCCGGATAGCGCTGCTCGAGGCCGATGTGGCGCTTCCCGTCGTCAGGGACTTTGTCGCCGCGGTCCGCGAACAGGCGCTCGGGCAAGAAGTGCTGCGGTCGGTGACGCCGGCGCAGATGGTCGTCAAGATCGTCCACGACCATCTCGTCGAGATGCTCGGGGGCGGCGAGGTCGGCCCCAGGGTCAATGGCATCGACCTGAACGCCCCACCGCCGGTGGCCGTCATGCTGGTCGGACTGCAGGGCTCGGGCAAGACGACGACTGCGGCGAAGATTGCCAGCCGGCTGAAGGCGCAAAACCGCAAGAAGGTTTTGCTCGCCTCGCTCGACGTGCAGCGGCCGGCGGCCCAGGAACAGCTCGCTATTCTCAGCCGCCAGATCGGGGTCCCTTCATTGCCGGTTGTGCCCGGCGAAAGACCGGTCGCGATCACCCGGCGGGCATTGCAGACCGGGCGCACCGAGGGCTACGATGTCGTGATCCTCGACACCGCCGGGCGGCTGCACGTCAACGAAGAGCTGATGCTCGAAGTCGCGGCGGTGCGCGATGTCGCGGCGCCGCACGAGACCTTGCTCGTCGCCGATGCGATGACCGGTCAGGACGCGGTCAATGTCGCGAAAGCCTTTGGCGAGCGCGCGGGCATCACCGGGATCGTGCTGACCCGCGTCGACGGCGACGCCCGCGGCGGCGCGGCACTCTCGATGCGCGCGATCACCGGCAAGCCGATTGTGCTGATGGGGGTCGGCGAACGCATCGAAGCGCTCGAGCCGTTTCACCCCGAGCGCATTGCCGGGCGCATTCTCGGCATGGGCGACGTGGTCAGCCTCGTCGAAAAGGCGGCCGAGACGGTCGACCAGGAGGAGGCCGAAAAGCTCGCCGCCAAATTGGAAAAGGGCCGGTTCGACCTCGACGACCTCGCCGCGCAATTGCGCCAGATCCGCCGGATGGGGGGCATGGGCGGGATGCTGAAGCTGCTGCCCGGGATCGGCAAGATCAAGAAGCAGCTGGACGAGGCAAATATCGACGAGCGCATCATCAAACGCCAGGAGGCGATCATCTCGTCGATGACCAAGGGCGAACGGCGCAATCCCAAGCTGCTGAACGGCTCGCGCCGCCGGCGCATCGCGTCGGGCTCGGGCACCTCGGTGCAGGAGATCAACCGCCTCCTGAAACAGTACCAGGACATGGCCGATATCACGAAAAAGATGAAGAAGCTCGGCCCTAAAGGCTTGTCGCGGCACGGGCTGGCCGGACTGCTCCCCGGCGGTTTGCGGCACTAGAATGAGGGAGTCAGGATGTCATTGAAAATCCGCCTTGCGCGCGGCGGCGCAAAGAAGCGCCCGTACTACAGCATTGTCGTCGCGGATTCGCACAGTCCCCGCGACGGCCGCTTTATCGAAAAGCTCGGGACCTATAATCCGATGCTCGACCGGTCGCATGCCGATCGGGTGACGCTGAAGACCGAACGCATCCAGCATTGGCTCGGGGTCGGAGCGCTGCCGACCGATCGGGTCGCACGCTTCCTCGGCGACGCCGGGCTTATTGAGAAGCCGGCGGTTCGCGAAACCCCGGTCAAGTCCCGGCCGAAGGCTCGGGCTCAGGAGAGGCTGAAGGCCGCCGAAGAGGCGGCAGGCGCCGCCGCCGGCCGCAGCTGATCCGACCGGGCCGGTATTTCTGTGCTGGTCTGCCATGAGTTCCCGCATATGCGAACCCGCGGCGAATGCCTTCCTCTCTCCGGATGAGAGGCCTTCGCGACGGGTCTGCGTCGGGGTTGTTACCGGACCTCAGGGCGTCCGCGGCGCGGTGCGCATCAAGAGCTTCACCGAAGTGCCCGAGGACGTCGCCGCCTACGGCCCGCTAGAGGACGAAACCGGCCGCCGGCAATTCGATCTGCACCTCTGCGGCGTCGCAACGGGCGTGCTGATCGCGCGCCTTCCGGGCATCGAGGACCGCGACCAGGCAGAGGCGCTGCGCGGGCTGCGTCTCTATCTTCCCCGCTCGGCTCTGCCGGAACCTGCGGCCGAAGAATATTACCACGCCGATCTGATCGGCCTCGACGCTGTATTGGGGGACGGGACGCGGGTCGGGCGCGTGCGCGCGATCTACGATTTCGGAGCCGGGGACACCCTCGAAGTGGCGCGGGAAGGCGCGCCGCCCGTGCTGGTGCCGTTCACTCGGGCGGTCGTGCCGATCGTCGCGCCGGCGGAGGGAAGGCTCGTGCTCGACCCGCCGCCGGGGCTCCTGAGCGATGACGAGCCATGACTTGGTACGCGACGGTGCTGACGATCTTCCCGGAAATGCTCCCGGGTCCGCTAGCCTATTCGCTGGCCGGCA
>VAZT01000611.1 GCA_005884825.1 Alphaproteobacteria bacterium | reverse complement strand
AGGCGTAACTTGGAGGTCTTGGCGGCGACAAAGGCCACCGCGGTCAGCTGCTCGTGGCGGTCGCCGCCGGCGCGGCCGGGGAACTCGCCGGTATCGGAATAGGGGTATTTCGCCTCCAGCTCGCGCGGGATCACGACATGGTCGCTCAAGGTGCAGTAACCATAGCCCATCGCCTCGCCTTCGCTGACGATGCGGGCGAGGTCCCGCGGATTCGATAGAGGCCCGCTGACCGGCGCGCCGAACCCGTATTGCATCTCCGCTCTCCGGAAGAATGAGGTCTGATGCCTAGCCTAGCAGGGCCGGGCGGATTTGGCATTCCCGGGATTCCCCGGTGATACCTCAATGAAAGGGCTTACTTGTACAGTATGTATATCTTAGCCATATTGATGCCATTCTGTACGGAGTGGTGCCGTGGCCGAAGGGACAACCAGCTGGAAGATCAAGGACGCCCGCGCGAATTTCAGCGAACTCGTTGATCGCGCGATGCGAGAGGGGCCGCAGCTCGTGACACGAAACGGCAAGAACGCCGTTGTGGTCGTTTCGGCGCGGGATTGGGAGCGGCGCAGCCGCCGGCGGGGTGATCTCGTCGACTTTTTTGCGAATTCGCCGTTGCGCGAGGAGGAGGTCGTGATCGAGCGGATAACCGACTATCCGCGCGATGTCGAATTGTGACCCGCTATCTCCTCGACACGAACATTGTCTCGGAGCTCATCAAAGCGCGCCCGGACGAGCGCGTCGTCGAGTGGATCAGGGCAGCCGATGAATCCGATCTGCATTTGAGCGTGCTCACCTTCGCCGAAATTCGCTTCGGTATCGAGAAGCTAGCGCAAGGGGCTCGCCGCGAACGGCTACGGCGCTGGACGGAAACCGAGCTCACCGACCGATTCGAAGATCGAATGCTCGATATCGACCGCAGCATCGCCGAGTTGTGGGGTGTCATCATGGCGCGCGCGGCTGCGGTTTCCGTGCTTCTGCCGGTTATGGATACGCTGTTGGCCGCAACAGCGGAACATCACGGGATGACGATGGTGACCCGTAACGACCGCGATTTCACCCGAGCGGGCGTCACGACGCTCGACCCGTGGTCGAGTACGTAATTTAGCCGCGCATTCAGCTCGCCGACATTCATGCTGAAACCGCAGGGATAGGCTGCGCCGATGGGCGTTCGCGCGGCGGCTGCGGTCGGGCAGAGTGCGGCTGATCGCAATTTGGGCAGTCGCGGGACTATGACAGCAGCGGTGACCGGGAGAAGCGGGCAGGGGCAGATCTCGGTAAGGATGATCCTGATCGGCGCCGCGATATTGCTCAGCGTCGGCATGGGGATCCGGCAGAGCCTCGGCCTCTTCCTGACGCCGATGACACGCGATCTCGGCATAGCGGCGGCCGATTTCACGCTCGCGATCGCGATGCAGAACATCGTCTGGGGATTGTCGCAGGCGCCGGTCGGGGCGCTCGCCGACCGTTACGGGTTGCGCGTGACGTTGATCGCCGGTGCGGCAATCTATGTCGTCGGGCTGGCGATCATGGCCTTGGCGGGCGGCACCGCGGCCTTGCTGGTCTCGGGCGCGTTTATCGGCATCGCGCTGTCCTGTACCGCCTCGTCACTGGCGATGACCGCGACGGCGCGCGCGGTGCCGGAAGAGCGGCGCAGCAAGACGCTGGGGATCGTCTCGGCCGCGGGGTCGCTCGGCACCCTCCTGGTGCCGCTCGCGACGCAAGGGCTGCTGGCGCATGAGCCTTGGCAGATCGGCGTGCTGTTCTTCCTGGTGCTGGCATTGGTCATGCTGCCGGCCGGGTTCTGGGCCGGCGGCGCCGATTACATGCCGGGGCGCGGCACGGGGCGCACCTCGATGCGCGAGATGCTCGGCCAGGCGATGCGGCACCGGCCGTTTCTCGTCATGTCGGGCGCCTATTTTGTGTGCGGCCTCAACCTCGTCTTTCTGACGAC
>VAZT01000610.1 GCA_005884825.1 Alphaproteobacteria bacterium | reverse complement strand
TGCTTTGTTCCTGCTTGATAAATAAGACTTGCCTTCGGCTCGTTGCTAATCTTGCCGGCCGGCGGGGCGGACATGGCGGTCGTCATTTCCAAGTCATTTGGAAAGCCACCCGCGGCGAGACAGCCTGCTGGACAGAATTGAATCCGTAGCTACTACTGTAGCTAAGAGAGGAGCGGTTTCATGGCTTCAGATACGGTTGTGCGGGCTCGCATCGACGGGCAGGTGAAGGAGAAGGCCGCCAAGGTCCTCGCCGATATGGGCTTGTCGGTTTCGGACGCGATCCGGCTGCTTCTCGTTCGCGTGGCGACCGAGAAGGCGCTGCCTTTCGAGATCAAGGTGCCGAATGCCGAAACGGGCGCGGCGGTCAAGGCGATGACCCGCTACCGCGATCTGGACGAGCGGCTTGTCGCTGTGCTCGAGCTTTGGTCAGCGACCGCTCGTTGCCCTCCCGCAATCGCGACCACGCCCTATCGGGAAATTGGTCGGGCTACAGGGACTGTCATCTCTGGCCCGACCTCCTGCTGATTTACGCCAAGCCCTCACCTGACGTCCTGCGGCTCGTTAGGCTCGGGTCGCATAGCGATTTGTTCGATTCGCATCAGCGCACCATTGCGCTCGTCATTCCAGGAATGCAATCCTCAGCTGCATCACGTGCCGCGGCCGCGGCAATGGCGGTCGCGTAAGCGCACATGCGCTGCGCGAGATGGCCGACATGCTTAAAAATGGCGGGGATCAGCGTGCGTTACGCGATCCACCCGGTCGTCGGATGGATGCCGGGGCACATGAACATGCTGCTCGCCAAGACCAACGTCCCCTATAATGAGGTCTTCGGGCCCCGCCCCCAACGGGTCGGATCGCTAAATCTGCTGGATCGCGGAAAGCAGCCATTGGCCGCCGCGGCGGCGGACAAAGGTCCACAGCTCCTCGGCCTCGACCGGGTTGCGCGGGTCGCCGCTGACCAGCCAGTCGGGGTCGCCCGGCGAACGTCCGAGCCGGACGAGGTAGTCGAGTGCCCGCCATTTGAGATAGGCGGTGGCGTATTGCAGGTCGCCTTCTTCCCAGCTCTCGGCCAATTCGCCCTTGAGGAGTTCGACGTTGGAGACGATGTTGCGCACCCCTTGGCTGGTGTTGCGCGTCAGCTCCTCTGAGAAATAGCTCAGCATCTCCGGCGTCATCAGGGGCCGCAACCGCGCCAGGTCGCCCGTGCTCCACGCCTCCTGCACCGCGGCGTGGATCGTCTGGAACGCCTGCAAATCGGCATCGGAGAGGTTGATGTCGCGCCCGCGGTCGCGCCCCGCCGGAGGAGCCGCAGCAGCGCCGGCCGAACGCGGCGGCCATCCGCCGCCGCCAGGCCCGCGACTAGCAAACCTCCGCCGGAACAGCCGCACCGCGAAATAGATCAGCAGCCCAATGATCAGCAGCTGCAACAGCATGCCAAACATGGAGGCCGAAGACGCGCCTTCCCCGCCTGCCGCCCAGCCGCTATGCCCGAACAACCAGGAACCAATGACTCCGCCGGCCAGCCCCGTCAGGAACGGGTGGCGCTGGAAGAAGCTGCCGCCGCCAAACGCAGGGGCGGGCGCGGCAGGGGCAAAGCCGGGCGGCCGCGACGGCTGCGGAGGCGGGGTGACGCTGCGGCTGAGCGGCTGCGCGCCGTTGTTCTCATACGTGCGCAAGCCGCGGCTCCCCATGCTCGACGAGCGGCCGCCCGCGGAGCTGCCGGCGCGCGCCTCGGCGATCGCCGGGGCCAGCGCGAGGGTCGCGGCGATAAGAACCGCCAGCAGGATGCGCCAGTTCAGCATCCGGTTTGCCATCATACGCTCGTCCAAAAGTTCGCGGGTACAACCAGGATACGCCCGATATGGGCACGCGCCCATAGTCGCGGAAGCGCCGCTCGCCGCGGCGGAACGTTTTTTGGGCAAAGGCTGCCTCCCGCGGGCGCCGGCAGGGCGGGTGAGAGGGCCGAGTTGCTTGATTGTCGGGTTCGCTGGTCCCAAATATTCTGCCAGGTGCACGGTGAGCGACGGGTGCCGAACGGGCCCGTCGCCCACACTCGCTCGGTGCAGAGGAG
>VAZT01000609.1 GCA_005884825.1 Alphaproteobacteria bacterium | reverse complement strand
GAATCTTGATCTGTTGCGCTGCTCGCTTCTGATTCGGAGCGAGCGGGGGAGGCATGCTGACGGTGGAGACGATTGGCCGGATTCGGCGGGAGCATTTTCTCAAAGGCAAGACGATTCGACAGATTGCGCGGGATCTGAGGGTGTCGCGGAACACGGTGCGCAAGGTCTTGCGGTCGGGAGGGACGGCGTTTGTCTACGAGCGGGAGATCCAGCCGCGGCCGAAGCTGGGCCGATGGACGGCCGAACTCGAGGAACTGCTGGCCGGCAATGTGGGCAAGCCTGCGCGCGAGCGGCTCACCCTGATCCGGATGTTCGAGGAACTGCGCGGGCGCGGTTACGAGGGCGGCTACGACGCAGTGCGGCGCTACGCCAGGCGATGGGGCAAGGCGCACGGGCACTCGATTGCGATAGCCTATGTCCCGCTGAACTTTGCCGCGGGGGAAGCCTACCAGTTCGACTGGAGCCACGAGTTCGTCGTGCTCAACGGCGTGACGGCACTCGTCAAGGTTGCTCATGTCCGGCTCTGTCACAGCCGCATGCTGTTCGTGCGCGCCTATCCACGCGAGACGCAGGAGATGGTGTTTGATGCCCATGACCGGGCATTCGCGTTGTTCAAAGGCGCGTGCCGGCGCGGCATCTACGACAACATGAAGACGGCGGTGGAGGCGGTGTTCAGCGGCAAGGACCGCCTCTACAATCGCCGCTTCCTGCAAATGTGCAGCCATTACCTCGTCGACCCGGTTGCCTGCACGCCCGGCTCCGGCTGGGAGAAGGGGCAGGTGGAGAACCAGATCGGGCTCGTGCGCGAGCGCTTCTTCACCCCGCGGCTGCGGTTCAAGAGCTACGATGAACTCAACGCCTGGCTGCTCGACAAATGCATCGCCTACGCCAAGGCGCATGCCCATCCGGAGCTGGCCGAGCAGACGATCTGGGAGGTGTTCGAAGCGGAACGGCCGCAGCTCGTGCCCTACGCCGGCCGGTTCGACGGCTTCCATGCCGTGCCGGCATCGGTCTCGAAGACCTGCCTGGTGCGCTTCGACAACAACAAGTACTCCGTTGCGGCGAGCGCCGTCGGGCGTCCGGTCGAAGTCCACGCCTATTCCGACCGCATCGTGATCCATCAGGACGGGCGGATTGTCGGCGAGCATGCGCGTTGCTTCGGCCGTGGCGAGACGGTCTACGACCCATGGCATTACGTGCCGGTGCTTGCCCGCAAGCCTGGGGCGTTGCGCAACGGCGCGCCGTTCAAGGGCTGGGTGCTGCCGGCCGCGATCGAGGGAGTGCGGCGCAGGCTCGCCGGCGTCGATGACGGCAATCGGCAGATGGTCGACATTCTCGCCGCAGTGCTCAGCGACGGGCTGCCGGCGGTCGAGGCAGCGTGCGCCGAAGCCCTCGGCCAGGGCGTCCACTCGGCCGACGTTGTCCTCAACATCCTCGCCCGAAGACGCGATCCCGGCCCGGCGGCGATCATCCTCACGCCGACAACGCTGAGCTTGCGGCATGCGCCGGCCGCCGATTGTGCCCGCTACGACAGCCTGAGGAGGCTCACCTGATGGAACGAACGCAACTCTTCGATCTGATGGGCAAGCTGCAGCTCTATGGCATGAAAGCGGCCTTCGACCAGATCATGGCGACAGCCGTCAAACGCCAGCACGAGCCGGGGCGCATCCTCGGCGACCTGCTCAAGGCCGAGATCAGTGAGAAGCAGGCGCGCTCAATCAAGTACCAGCTCGCGATCGCCAAGCTCCCTGCCGCCAAGGACCTCGATGAGTTCCAGTTCGACGGTACGCCGATCAATGAGAGGCTCGTCAACGATCTCGCCGGCGGCGGCTTCCTCGCCCAGCAGCGCAACATCGTGCTGGTCGGCGGCACCGGAACCGGCAAGACGCATCTTGCTGTCGCCATCGCCCGAAGCTGCATCCGCTCCGGCGCGCGCGGCCGGTTCTATAACGTGGTCGATCTCGTCAACCGGCTTGAGGCCGAGGCCCGCAACATCCGGCAGGGCCGGCTCGCCGATCAGTTGACCCGCATGGACTTCATCATCCTCGACGAACTCGGCTACCTGCCATTCGCTCAGTCCGGCGGCCAGCTGCTGTTCCACCTGGTCAGCCGACTTTACGAGCGCGCCTCGATCATCGTGACTACCAACCTGGGATTCGGCGAATGGCCGAGCGTGTTCGGCGATGCTAAGATGACGACCGCGATGCTCGATCGCCTGACCCACCACTGCGAGATCATCGAGACCGGCAACGACAGCTGGCGCTTCAAAAACCGCGCCTGATTGCCGCAAACCGCTCGCTCGCTACGGCGCTATGGGGGCGCGCTCGCTCGCGGTTTGCTTGGCCCATCGCGTCCACTCGCATAACGTCATTGGGAGGGTCAAAATTGGACGCCGATCAGGGGTCAATTTTGGACGCCGATTGACAGTCACGTTTCTGCTGTTCGTCGCCACTCTCGCCTTGTGGTGGTCCACAAGGAGGCTCGTAAGTGGCGCGGAATTCACCGCCAAACGGCAGTTGCGGGCCTATGTGAATGTCGCGGTC
>VAZT01000608.1 GCA_005884825.1 Alphaproteobacteria bacterium | reverse complement strand
TCCGAACGGCTGGGCCGAAATCGCCAAAGACGGAGTGGCGCCGCAGGCGGCCGCGGAGAAGGCATTCAAGCGGGTCGAAGAGATCTTCCTGAAATACCCGATCGCGCAGACCTGAGCGCCCATCAGCAGGCGAAGGTCGGACGGCGAAGAGCCTTTGAGCCCAGCCGGGCACCGTTCTATACTGGACCCGATAAAGATTAATCAGGGCGCCTGCCCGGATGCGCGGCCTCATCGGGGAGGAAGACGGCATGTCGAACCTGACCAGGCGGTCGGTAATCAGCGGCTCTCTCGCGCTCGCTGCCGCCGGAGCCGTGGCGCGGCCCTATATTGCCAATGCGGCGGCCACTACTGCGACTGTGTGGTGGGTGCAGGGCTTCGCTCAGGAAGAGGATATCGCATTCAAAAAGATCGTCGAGGAATACCAAAAGGCGAGCGGCAACACGCTCGACTACAGCATTATCCCCTATGCGCCGATGCGCCAGAAGATCGTCTCGGCGGTGACGAGCGGCGCTGTCCCGGATCTGTTCCAGAATACCCCTCCCGAGATCATTGCCCTCTATGCATGGGAGGACAAGCTGGTCGACGTGACCGACGTCGTGGAAACGCAAAGGGAGGAATACTCCGATAGCGCGCTCCTTACGGTCCATTGCTACAACAACGTCGAGAAGAGGCGCAGCTTTTACGGCGTGCCCTATACGCTCGACGTTTTCACCAATCATATCTGGCGGCCGCTGGTGGAGAAGGCGGGCTATAAAATAGAGGATATTCCGAAGACTTGGGATGCTTTCTACGACTTCTTCAAGGACGTGCAGAAGAAATTGCGCGAGCAGGGTGTGCGGCACGTCTATGGCCTGGGTTTCCAGGTGACGACCAACGGCGGCGATCCGAACTCCTTCTTCAACCAGTTCCTGATCGGCTATGGTGGCCAGGACATCGTCACGCACGACGGCAAATTGCACCTCGACGACCCGAAGGTGCGCGAGGCGGCGATAAAGGCGCTGACCTATCCGACGACGGCCTACAAGGAAGGCTTTGTGCCGCCCGGGGCGATCAACTGGAACGACGCCGACGATAACAACGCGTTCCATGCCAAACAGATCGTCATGGATCTCGACGGCTCGCTCTCGACCGAAGTCGCGATCATCAAGAACCAACAGGATTACAACGATATCGTCACCTTTGGCCTGGCGCTGAGCAAGCTCAGCCGCAGAGTGCCGGCAATGCCGGCGATCGCCAAAAACGACCCGTGGTGGCTCGACCCCAACGATCCGCACCGAGTGGCCTATACCACACAGTGCCTTTTCAACCCGACCGTGCCGAGCTTCTGGGTCTTCAACCCGGCCTATGCCCAGGTCCAGAACGAGCATGTGTGGCAGACGGCCTGGGCCGAAATCATGAAGGACGGGGCGGCGCCGCAAGCGGCCGCGGAGAAGGCATTCAAGCGGGTCGAGGAGATCTTTGCGAAATATCCGATTGGTTGAAGGCTGCTGGGAATCCTCGAACAGCGAAGGAGGCGGATATGGCTACCCTGACGCGGCGGTCAATTCTCCGCAGCTCCGCCGCTCTTGCGGCGGCCGGAGCGCTAGCGCGGCCGTACCTCGCAAATGCGGCGGCGACCACTGCGACTGTGTGGTGGGTGCAGGGCTTCGCGCAGGAGGAGGATATCGCATTCAAAAAGATCGTCGCCGATTACGAGAAGGCGAGCGGCAACACGATCGACTTCAGCATCATTCCCTATGCGCCGATGCGCCAGAAGATCGTCTCGGCGGTGACGAGCGGCGTCGTCCCCGATCTGTTCCAGAACACTCCGGCCGAGATCATTGCGCTCTATGCCTGGGGGGACAGGCTGGTCGATGTGACGGACGTGATCCAGACACAAAAATCGCAATATACTCGGACCGCCCTGCTCACCGTCAATTGCTACAACAGCGTCGAGAAGAAGCGCAGCTTTTATGGTGTGCCTTATACAGTCGCCTACCAAACGAACCATATCTGGCGGCCGCTGGTCGAGAAGGCCAGTTACACGATGGAGGACCTGCCGAGAACGTGGGATGCCTTTTACGATTTTTTCAAGGAGGTGCAGAAAAAATTGCGCGCCCAGGGCATGCGTCATATCTATGCCCTCGGTTTCCAGCTCAACACGACCGGCAACGACTCCAACTCCTTGTTCAACTCTTTCCTGATCGCCAATGGCGGCCAGGACATCGTCACCGATGACGGTAAACTGCATCTCGACGACCCGAAGGTGCGCGAGGCGGCGCTCCAGGCGCTGACTTATCCGACGACGGCCTACAAGGAAGGCTTTGTGCCGCCGGGGGCGATCAATTGGAACGACGCCGATGACAACAATGCCCTCCATGCCAAGCAAATCGTCATGGATCTTGACGGCTCGCTGTCGACCGAGGTCGCGATCATCAAGAACCAGCAGGATTACAACGACATCGTCACGATGGGCCTGCCGCTCAGCAATGACGGCAAGCCGGTGCCGAGCCAGGCGGGCAGCCTTTGCGGCCTGATCCCGAAAGCGGCGCCGAACATCGCGGTGGCCAAGGACTTCCTCAAATATTTGATCCAGCCGCGGGTCCTCGACGAGTATCTGAAAACGGGGCTCGGCCGTAACCTGCCAGCCATGGCGGCGATCATGAAGGACGACCCGTGGTGGCTCGACCCCAAGGATCCGCACCGGGTGGCTTATGTAAACCAGGGCCTGCGTGGCCCGACAGTGCCGACTTTCTGGACCTCCAACCCGGCCTATGCCCAGGTCCAGAACGAGCATGTTTGGGCCACCGCCTGGGCCGAGATCATGAAGGACGGAGCGGCGCCGCAATCAGCGGCGGAGAAGGCATTCAAGCGGGTCGAGGAGATCTTTGCGAAATACCCGATCGAGCAGAGCTGACGAGATTTCACATCGCGCGGCCGGCCGCGTCACCCCGACGACAGGTCGTCGGCGCGAACCGCGAAGGAGATGCGAATGAGCCATCTTACCAGGCGCTCAGTGCTCAGAGGTTCGGCGAGCGTGGTCGCGGCCGGGAGCCTCGCGCGGCCGTTTATCGCCAACGCGGCGGCCACGACCGCGGAAGTGTGGTGGACGCAGGGCTTCGTCCCGGAGGAGGACGTCGCGGTCAAAAAAATGGTCGCGGACTATGAAAAGGCGAGCGGCAACACGATCGAGCTCAGCATCATGCCGTTTGCGCCGCTGCGCCAGAAGATCATCTCGGCGGTGACGAGCGGCGTCGTCCCCGATTTATTTCGCCAGAGCCCCGACGAGGTCATCGCGCTGTTGGCGTGGGACGACAAGCTGGTCGACGTGACCGACGTCGTCGAGACGCAAAAGGAGGAATATACAGAGACCGCGCTGCTCAACGCATACTGCTACAACA
>VAZT01000288.1 GCA_005884825.1 Alphaproteobacteria bacterium | reverse complement strand
AACGCACCTGCGAGTTTTACACCCGGGTGCTGGGCATGGAGGTCGTTCGCTTTGGTGAGAACCGCACTGCACTGCGCTTTGGCCAGCAAAAGATGAACCTGCATGCCGCCGACAACATTCCAAGCTTGGTAGCCGACAGGCCGACCCCGGGCTCCGCCGATTTGTGCTTTATCACCCCTGTGCCGCTCGCCGAAGTGACGGCGCATCTCGAGGCTTGCGGAATACCGATCGTGGCGGGACCGGGCCCGCGTGCCGGCGCGATCGGCACGATACAGTCCGTCTATATTCGCGATCCGGACCTCAACCTGGTCGAGATCTCGAATTATTGACGCTGACAATGCCGAGGGTTCACCGGGCTTGCTCCCGGCTTCCTGCGTTGCTCGTGATCCTGGGCATCATCGGGACCGCGCAACTCGCGTCGGCGGGCCACATTCTCGACAACATCGCATATGGGGTGGACGGAGCGGAGTCGAGCCACGGCGGCGATCCGAAAATGTGGCGCCCCGAGTTGCCGGACGGCCCTCAAGGACCGATGCAGGTCTCCGCCGCGGCGGCGGCCGATGTCGGAGGCGGCGATCGTTTCGACGAGACGGAAAACCGCGCAATCGGCCGCGCCTATCTCGCTCACATGTTCCGCCGTTACGGCAGCTGGTCCGATGCCATCGCCGCTTACAATTGGGGGCCCGGACATTTGGACGAATGGATCGGCGGCGGCCGGCCGGCGAATAAATTTCCGGCCGTTGTCGAGCGATACCGCACCCGCGTACTGGGGACTTCGGGACTGGCCGCCTGGGCCAATCTGCGGCTGGAGAGGCTCGAGCGGCTTCGCATGCTGGCCAAACGCGAGATGGCTGAGCGGCGGCGTGGCGGGAGGGGACCGGACGCGGTCCAGCTGCTCTACGCCGATATCATGCGATCCACCATCCCCGGCCCGCCCTGACACGAAATCTTTTCGCGTAGCGCGTGTTACCGCATAGGGCGGCGTGCCGGACCCCGCCGGTCTCGCCGCATACGTCCTCGCGAGGTCAAAATGGAAATTGGACACTTGACGCGGCGCTCGCTGCTCAAAACCGCGACGCTCGCAACCACCGCGCTGGCGGTGCCCTTTGTGCATGGCGCGTACGCCGCCGGCAAGCTCGCCTGCGGCTTTTGGGATCACTGGGTCCCCGGCGCCAACGACACGCTGACCAAGCTGTGCAAGGAATGGGGTGATAAAGAGAAGGTCGATGTCGCGATCGACTACATCACCTCACAAGGTGACAAAAACCTGCTGACGATCGCTGCCGAAGCGCAGTCGCACAGCGGGCACGACATCCTCGCCTTCCCGACCTGGTACGCGGCCGGCAATGCCGAAAATCTCGAACCGGTCGACGATATCGTCAATGACTTGACCCAGAAATACGGCAAGGTCACTGCAGCCGTCGAGTATCTCGGCAAGCAAAAGGGCCATTGGGTCGCGGTGCCGGCCACGGTTGGCAGCCAGTCGAAACCGCCTTGTGCGCGGATCGACCTGTTTAAGCAGCATGTCGGGCTCGATCTGACCCAGATGTACCCGGCCGGATCGCCGCCCAACAAGGAATTGGCAGACAAGTGGACCTGGGACGTCTTTCTGCAGGCGGCCGAGAAATGCTCGAAGGCCGGGTTCCCGTTCGGCATGCCGCTCGGGCAGACGACCGATGCCGTCGACTGGGTCGGCGCCGTATTCGCCTCCCATGGCTCGGTGCTCGTCGACCAGGAGGGCAACGTCACGGTCAAATCCGAAGCGACAAAGCAGGCGCTCGAATGGTTCAAAAAGATCGTGCCGTTCCTGCCGCCCGACGTTTTCGCCTGGGACGATGCCAGCAACAACAAGTGGCTGATCTCGGGAAAAGGTGCGCTGATCATGAACCCGCCCTCGGCCTGGGCCGTTGCAAAGCGCGATGCGCCGCAAGTCGCCGAGCAGCTGTGGACCTTCGACCCGCCGGCCGGCCCCAAGGGCCGCTACGACCCGTTCCTGCCCTTTTTCTGGGGCGTCTGGAACTTCTCGGCCAACAAGCCCGCCGCCAAGAGCCTGCTGACATTCCTGTCGCAGCGACCGCAGGTCGAGCAGCTGGTCGCCGCCGGCCACGGCTATGACCTGCCCGCCTTCGCCAAGCTGCGCGATTTCAAGACCTGGGCCGATGAGGGGCCGCCCAAAGGCACTCTCTACAATTATCCGCCGCGCGAGGACCTCGTTGCCTCGATCTCCTGCGCACCGGCCCCGACCAACATCGCGACGCAAATGTATTCGCAAGCGACGATGACCAAAATGATCGCCCGCTGCACCCACCAGGGTGAAAGCATCGACCAGGCGATCGCCTGGGCGTCCGATGAACTCGAAGGCTTCATGCGCGGATAGCGCTCGACCCTCAATGGGCGTCCGCCGTTGGTCCCTTCGGCGGCACGACCTTGCGCATCAGCGGCACCATGGCGGTGGCGACCACAAAGCATGCGCCCATGGCCAAGAAAGCGTCGGCGTAAGTCTGGGTCTGCGCCTCCCGCCAGGTCAGCGTCCATAACTGCTTCAAGGCTGCGGCGCGTCCGTGCGCGGCGTCACCGCCCCATCTGGCCGTATCGGCGGCAGTGACCCGATGCAGCAGATCCAGCATCGCCGAGTTGGTCGCGTTCAGGTGCTCGGCCAGCCGCAGGAAATGCAGGTTGGCCCGGTCGTTCAGTATCGTGCCGCAGACGGCAATGCCGATCGCGCCGCCCAGATTGCGCATCAGGTTGAACAAACCGGATGCCAGTTTCAGCCTCTCGGGCGCCAACCCGCCCAATGTCAAAGTCACGGTCGGAGCTACTGCGAACAGCTGCGCAAAGCCGCGGAACGCCTGCGGCAACAGCAGGTCGCGCCAGCCCCACTCGTGCGTGATCGGCGCGAAGTTCCACATGCCCAGTGCAAAGCACGCCAGGCCCACCATCATCAGCCAGCGCAAATCGATATATCGGGTGCAGAAGGTGTAGATCGGGATGGATAGGACCTGGAACACGCCGGTCGAGAAGACCGCGAAGCCGATTTGCAATGCGCTGAAGCCGCGCACCCGGCTGAGGAACAATGGCGTCAGATAGATTGTCGCAAAGATCCCGATCCCGATGACAAACGAGAAGAAGCAGCCAAGCGAGAAATTGCGGCTCTTCAGGGCACGCAGATCGACGACGGGCTGGGGATGGGTCAGGCTGCGCCAGACGAAGACGACCCCGGCGGAGCCCGATATCCAGGCCGTCGCGCGGATCGTGCCGTCGTCGAACCAGTCCCATCGCGGCCCCTCCTCCAACGTGTATTCGAGACAGCCAAGAAAGATCGCCATCAGCGCCATGCCGACATAATCGGCGCCGCGCAGTAGTTTCAGATTGGGGCGGTCGACGCGCACGAGCGTGGGCACCGCGACGGCGACGAACGTTCCCGGGACCAGATTGATAAAGAATAGCCAGTGCCAGGAATAATTGTCGGTGATCCAGCCGCCGATTGTCGGTCCCAGGGTCGGTGCGAGAGAGGAGATGGTGCCGATGACGGCCGCGGCGATCACCCGCTGCTGCCCGGTGAAATAGAAAAAGGCGGTCGTGAACACGGTAGGGATCATCGCGCCGCCGAGAAATCCCTGCAGCGCGCGAAACACGATCATGCTCTGGATGTCCCACGCCCAGCCGCAGAACAGGCTGGTGACGGTGAACCCGGCGGCCGAGACGCAGAAGAGCCAACGCGTGGACATCACCCGCGATAGCCACCCGGAGAGCGGGATCACGACGATCTCTGCAATGAGGTAGCTGGTTTGCACCCAGGCGATCTCATCGGGGCCGGCCGACAATCCACCGGCGATCTCGCCGAGGGATGCGGAGACGATCTGGATGTCCAGCAGAGCAATAAAAAAGCCGACGGACATGCTGGCGAAAGCAGAGATCTTCGCCTTCAAGGAGAGTTCGGCTGGACGAGCGGGCAGCTGCTCCAGGACCGTCTCGACGGCGGTGCTCATCGTGCGTTTTCCGCGGAGGACCGCTCGTCCACGGCGGCGGTTACCGACAGGCCGGGACGCAGGTCGCCAAGCGTCGATGCGCCATCCTCTAGTTGGATGCGGACCGGAACCCGTTGCACGATCTTGGTGAAATTGCCGGTGGCGTTCTCGGGAGGCAGCACGCTGAACTGAGCGCCGGTTGCGGGTGCCAGGCTGGCGACATGCCCGCGAAACACGTGGCCGGGCAGCACATCCGCCTCCACTGAAGCCGGCAATCCGGGGCGGATCTGCGCGACCTGGCTCTCCTTGAAATTGGCGTCGACCCAGAGGCCGTGCGCCGGCACGAGCGAGATGAGCTGCGCGCCGACCGTGGCGTAGGCGCCGGTGCGTGCGCTGCGGTTGCCGACCACGCCGTCGATCGGGGCCCGCAGCTCGGTGTAGCTCAGATTGAGCTGCGCGAGGTCACGCTCGGCGATCGCTTGGTCCAGCGCCGCCCGGGCCTGCTGCTTTTGCGTGTCGATGACATCGAGCCGGTGCCGCGCCGCGGCGAGCGCCGCCCGCGCTTTCTCGACGGCGGCGCTTGCCTTCTTGTTGTCCGCATCGGCTTGTTGAAAACGTTGGAGCGAGGCGTATTGGTCGGAGGCGAGCCGGCTGTAGCGCACGACATCGAACCGGGATCGCGCGCCCTCGGCGTCTGCCGCTGCGACCTCGGCCTCAGCTTGCGCGATCATCGATGCTTGCAGGCGGCGGGTCGCGTCGAGATTGGCCAGAGTGGCCTCTTGCGCAGCAACCGCCGCATTCGCCTTGGCCAAAGCGGCGCGGTAGTCCCGGTCGTCCAGCTTAACCAGCAGATCCCCGGCGTGGACCGCCTGATTGTCCGTGACCGCCAGCTCGGCGATGAAGCCGGCTACTTTCGGCGCGATCACCGTCACGTCGCCGCCGACATAGGCATCGTCGGTGCTCTCGATGAAGCGGCCAACCGTCCACCATTGATGGCCATACCACGTAGCACCCGATCCGATCACGAGTGCGAGGCCGTAAAGCACCACCCGCCTCAATCCGACGCGTCGGATTGCACTCTTCAGATCGCGGTTCGCCGGTGCGGAAGCGACGCGAGCCTCAGCGGAACTGATGTCGAGTTGGGCTACTGTAGTGCTCATCGAGGGGTGGTCCGGCGATCTGAGCGTATATGCGCCCATATAGGTGCATAGGCACCCTTGTCAACTTCTGTCGGCATCGCCGCTACGCCTTGCAGCCCGGCCAGCGCGCCGACTACCCTGATCCGGTCCCCATGGAGGCTCATATGGCCGCGCTCTCGCCCGTGCTGGATCACGTCGTCATCGATGTGCGCGACCGCATCGACGAGGCGATGCGTTGCTTTCGATCCCTCGAGTTCCAGCTGACGCCGCGCGGACGTCATACGCTAGGCTCGGTCAATCACCTCGCAATGTTCGCGACCGATTATTTGGAACTGCTCGGCTTTGCCGGCGACGGCGAGATTCGCCCGGAGATCGTACGCTTTCCGATCGGTCTCAACGGGCTCGTCTTCAAGGCCGCGAACGCCGACTCGGTTCATGACCGAGCGGCAGCGGCGGGTCTCCCCATCCTGCCGGTTCAATCTTTCTCCCGTCCCGTCGCGCTGGACAGCGGAACGCAAGATGCCCGGTTTCGCACCACCCGGCTCGATCCGGCCCAGGTGGCGATGGGCCGCGTCTATTTCTGCGAGCATCAGACCCCCGACCTGGTATGGCGGCCGGAGTGGCAAAGCCATCCGAACGGCGCACGCGCGATCAGCCGCGTCGTCGTCGCGACTGGCGAACCTACACGGACAGCGATGCTGTTCCGTGCGCTCTTCGGCGAAGACGCCATCACCGAGCGTGCCGGGAGGCAAATCATCGGGGCCGGATCCGGACAGGTCGAACTTGCCACGCGAGACGCAGTAGCGGCCGAATTCGGAGCAGCGGCAGCACAGCCGGCGGGCCGGAACGAATATATGGCGGCGCTGGGTATCAGAGTCGGCTCGCTTCCCGAGACGGAACAATGCCTGCGGAGCGTTGCCGGACTGCGGGTCGACCCGCATCGGCTGGTGGTGCCGGCCAGCATCGCATTCAATACGGCTGTCGTATTCACCGAATGAGCCCTGGCCGAAGCGGCGGATAATCCGGGCGACGCCATCGCCTGTTCGCCCTGTTTTATCTGGTCGAGATCAGGCATTGCTAACTCCTTAAATCGCGATCTGGCACCCGCTCACAAGTGAAGATGCCCAGGAGTACAATGCGAATGTGGCAATTACATGATTAACTATTTGTCAGCTTTCCCGGGCCGCGGCAGTACCCGTGCAAGTCGCCCAGGAAATCGGAAGCTGGCTCGATGCCGGTCACCAACACGTGATCGCGGGCGCCGCAGCGGCCCATGGCATGGCGGACCGATTGTAAACGAAACGGGCGAGATGCTAGCGATCGGTCGCGCCACTTACGCCCCCGCGGGCTGACCCGCTTTTCGGGCTGCCGCGCATGCTTCTGAAGGTCACGGAGTAGCGTAAGCGCTCCGCGGGCGGGATGCTGTGCTGCCATTCCGTCCGAGCCGGGCCTCGCAGCAGGTAAACCGAACGCGGCTCGACGATCAGGGATGCGCGTTCCCAGCTGCTGCCCAACTTGCGCCTGAAGCGAAACCGGCACGATGAGCTGAAGGAGAAACCGATGACATCGCGGTAGGCGGGCCGGTCCCTATGCCAGCCGATCGCGGCTCCGGGCGTGTATTCGGTGACGAGAGCCTGGTGCAGTTCAGCGGGCGCGAGCCTCGCAAAACCGGCAGCCTTCTGACGCAGCGGCAGAAGAAAGCCGGGAATGTCATCGGTGTTGCGGACCGTGCTCTCATTGGTGTCGTAGTGCAGTCCGAACGAGACAACTCGCCGCTTGCCGAGATAGCCATTGAACTCATATTCACGGAAATCCAGCTCGCGAAAATGTTCCAGAAGTTCGGCTTCCTGGTCCGCCGACACAAACTCGGCTCGATATTGGAACCCTTCCGGAAGCGAGGGCAACGGCTCGAAAAAACTGAGTTGACCACTACACATGCAAGCGATATGGGCGGCTGTCGACATCGTGAACAGATGTCCGAGAC
>VAZT01000287.1 GCA_005884825.1 Alphaproteobacteria bacterium | reverse complement strand
CCGGGTCTCGCGCAGTCTTAAGAGGAAAAACCCCAAAACATGGGCTTCAGTTGCGGCATTGTCGGATTGCCGAATGTTGGCAAATCCACCCTGTTCAACGCCCTGACCGCGACCGCTGCGGCGGAAGCGGCGAACTACCCATTCTGCACGATCGAGCCCAATCTCGGGCGAGTGGCCGTACCGGACGAGCGATTGGAGATCGCGGCGCGCCTCGCCAAATCGGCAAAAATCGTCCCGACCCAGCTCGAATTTGTCGATATCGCGGGTTTGGTCCGCGGCGCCGCTCGTGGCGAAGGGCTCGGCAACCAGTTTCTCGGACATGTTCGCGAGGTCGACGCCATTGCCCATGTCCTGCGCTGTTTCCCCGACGGCAATGTCGTGCATGTCGAGGGATCGGTCGATCCGATCCGCGACGCCGAGACGGTCGAGACGGAATTGATGCTGGCCGATCTCGAGAGCCTGGAACGCCGCGTGCTGCAGATGGCGAAGCGGGCACGCGGCGGCGACCGCGAGGCCAAGGGTCAGCTCGATGCCGCCGAGACAGTGCTGGAGGCGCTGCGTCAAGGCAGGCCGGCGCGCGATGTTCTCGTCGGACCCGAGCGGCAGAGGGAGCTCAACGGATTGCAGCTGTTGAGCGCCAAGCCGGTTCTCTACGTCGCCAATGTCGAGGAGGCGAGCGCCGCCTCGGGAAACCCAGAAAGCGACCGGGTCGCCGAATATGCTGCTCGGCATGACGCGGGCTCGGTCGTAATCTCGGCGGCGATCGAAGCGGAGTTGGCGCAGCTCGCAGATGGCCATGAAAAGCGCGAGTTTCTGGCGACGCTCGGGCTCGACGAGCCCGGTCTGGCACGGGTGATCCGAGCCGGTTACACGCTGCTCGATCTGATCACGTTTTTTACCGTCGGCCCAAAGGAGGCGCACGCCTGGACGGTGGAGCGGGGCACCAAAGCGCCGCAGGCCGCTGGCCGCATCCACACCGATTTCGAAAAGGGATTCATTCGCGCCGAAACGATCACCTTTGCCGATTTTGTCGCTCATGGCGGCGAACAAGGCGCAAAAGACGCCGGCCGCATGCGGCTGGAAGGCGCCGACTATATCGTGCAAGACGGCGACATCATGCACTTCCGGTTCAATCTATAGCTAATCCGCCTTTCGCTCGAGCCGCTCTAGATCAGAGCCGTGGCGTCGCGGAATACCGGCGGATCCGCTTCAGTTTATCGGAAAAAGGGCCGACCGAAGGAGGCGGGTGAGGGCGGCGCTGTGGATGTGATAGATCATGGTTCATGACCCTACCCCCCGATCGAGTGCCGCGCCGGGTGCTGGTGCCACATGCGCCGGTACTGGTCGCCGGTTTTCGGGAGGTGCTCTGGCTCCACCCCGACGGCGAGATCGAAGCGCTTGCCCCGGCCGACGCGCGCAGCCGCGTGGAGCGCGAAACACCGATGCTGTGCCACGGCCCGGCTACCGCACGGCGGCTCGATATGCCGGGGTTCCCTGCGCTCGATCTGCTCGAGCTCTTCGCATTTGTTCATCCGGCGCGGTTCTGCGTGCCGACGCCTCGCGGTCTCGCCGAGGCACTCGGCCTACCGGCGCCGGCCAGCTCTCCCGAGGCTTGCGTCACCCTCGCCACCGTCGCACGCGCTTTGCTCGAAAAGCTTGCGGAAGAGGTCGAGGATTGCGCGTGTGGATAGGGCTCGAAGAATGGTCGGAGCCGGCCCCGGCGCCGCCGCCCGGAAACCAGCCGGTGGGCCCCGAGGAGGCTCGCTCGCGGCTGGTCGAGCTGCTCGGTGCGGCCGCCGAGCGGCGCCCGGAGCAAAGCGATTACGCCGCAGCGGTCACCCCCGCCTTTGCTCCGCGCGATCAGCCCGACCAGCCCCGAGCGGTTCTTGCCGAAGCCGGCACCGGTGTCGGGAAGACGCTCGGTTACATCGCGGCCGCCAGCCTTTGGGCGGAGAAGAACCGGGGCTCGGTTTGGATTTCGACTTACACGCGCAACCTGCAGACTCAGATCGCCGGCGAGCTCGACCGGCTCTATCCCGATCCTGCACTCAAACGGCGCAATGTCGTGATCCGCAAAGGGCGCGAGAATTTTCTCTGTCTGCTGAATTACGAGGACGCGCTCGGCGCCGCGATGGGCCGGCCGGGAAGGCCGGCCGGGCATCTCGGGCTGATCGCCCGCTGGATCGCTGCGAGCGAGGCCGGGGACATCGTGGCCGGCGATTTTCCGGGGTGGCTCGGCGAGCTCATCGGGCGCGGCCGGATCGGCTGGCTCGCCGATCGCCGCGGCGAGTGCATACATTCGGCCTGCCCTCATTTTCGCCGCTGTTTCGTCGAGAAGAACATCCGTCAAGCGCGGCAGGCGCACATCGTCGTCGCTAACCATGCGCTGGTCATGGCGCAGGCCGCCCTCGGCGGGCTCGACGATGCGACCATCCCGACCCGCTATGTTTTCGACGAGGGTCACCACCTGTTGGATGCCGCCGACAGCGCCTTTTCGGTGCGCCTATCGGGCCAGGAAGGGCGTGAATTGCGGCGGTGGATCGTCGGCGCCGAAACCGGCGGGCGTTCGCGCGCCAGAGGTCTGCGCCGCCGGATCGGCGATCTCGTCGAAGGCGACGACAATGGCGCCAAGGCATTGCTCGACGTTCTCGCCGCCGCCCGCGTTCTCCCCGGCAACGGCTGGGCGCAGCGCGTCGCTGAAGCGCGCGGCCATCAGGGCTTCGAAAGATTTCTCGTGCAGGTTCGCCAGCAGGTGCTGGCGCGCGCCGTGCTGGCCGATAGCGGTTACGGCCTGCAGGCCGAGGCGCGGCCGCCGATCGAGGGGCTGGTCGAGGCCGCTGTGTGGCTGGCCGAAAGCCTCGAACGGCTCGCCGCGGCGATGCTTAAGGTGTCCGAGGCGCTGCGAGCCCGGCTAGAGGATCCCGACGACCCGCCCGAGCCTAGTTTGCGGCAGCGCCTCGACGCGACGATCCGCAGTCTCGACCGCCGCGCCGGACTGCAGCTCGCAGCCTGGAGCCGGTTGCTTCGCGATCTCCTCGAAGGGCCCCGAGCCGATACGATCGAGTGGTTCGCCATCGACCGGACTGACGGGTTGGAATCGGACGTCGCGGTAAACCGCAACTGGGTCGACCCCGGCATCCCGTTTGCCGCACTTGTGGCACAGCCGGCGCACGGCCTCGTCGTCACCTCGGCAACCTTAACGGATGATGCAGCCGATCCCGAACAGGCGTGGCGCGGCGCCGAGGCCGGCACCGGTCTGCGGCACTTGCCGGTGAGCCCTGACGCCGCTCGGATCGCCTCGCCGTTCGATTACCCGGCACAGACGCGGATCCTTATGGTCACCGATGTTCCGCGCGACGACATTGGGCAGTTGGCGGCGGCTTACGCCTCCCTGTTCGTTGCGGCGCGCGGCGGCGCGCTCGGCCTGTTCACCGCGATTGCGCGGTTGCGCGCCGTGCATCAGCGCATTGCCCCCGCTCTCGAGGCGCGCGGCCTGATGCTCCTCGCCCAGCATGTCGACGCGATGTCGACGGCGACCCTCGTCGACATCTTTCGGGCGGAGGAGGATTCTTGCCTGCTGGGCACCGACGCGGTACGCGACGGCGTCGATGTCCCGGGGCGCGCGCTGCGCCTCATCGTTTTCGATCGGGTGCCGTGGCCGCGCCCCGATGTCCTGCACCGCGCCCGCAAGCCGGTCTTCGGCGGCCCGCAATACGCCGATCGCATCGCCCGGCTGCGGCTACGGCAGGCCTATGGCCGGCTGATCCGGCGCGCCGACGATCGCGGCGTCTTCGTCATCCTCGATCGCGCGCTGCCTTCGCGCCTGCTCTCGGCCTTTCCCAACGGTGTTGCGATTGCCCGCTTGCCGCTCGCGGAAGCGGCCGAGACAACATCCCGGTTTTTGGACCCGACGGCGGATACGCCTTGACAGCCGCGCGCGTCTCCTGATCTGTGGGAAGGCCGAACCGTAACAGGAGTCCGCATGCTCGACCACCACCGCGCGCTGATCTACACGATGGTCATCGTGTCGGCGGCCGACAGCGATCTGCCCGATGCGGAGCTACGGATCATCGACGACATCGTCAAGGATTTCCCGGTCTTCCGCGATTTCGATCGGCGCGACCTGTCTCGGGCGCTGAATGACTGCACCGAGCTGATGGGCCGCGAGCACGGGCTCGATGAGACGTTGAAGGCAATCAAGGCCGCTCTGCCGGGAAAGTTGCGGGAAACTGCCTATGCCATCGCCTGCGATCTCGTCGCCGCCGACGGCGAGGCGTCCCAGGAGGAACTGCGGATCATCGAGCTGATCCGCGACCGCCTGAATATCGACCGGTTGATCGCGGCCGCTATCGAACGGAGTTCCCGAGCGCGCTTTCAGACGCTGTAAATCCGCTCTTGAGCGAAGATCAGCGAGAAGTCATCGCCTTTCTGAGGGATCCGTCGTCCTACGGCCCGGGCGTGGATCGCGTCGAGGTTATCGAAACCCACGCTTCATTGGTCTTTATCGCAGGCGATCGCGTCTTCAAGCTGAAGCGGGCAGTAACGTATCCCTATCTCGACTTTTCGACCGCGGATCTGCGAAGGCGCGCCTGCGAAGCCGAATTGGTATTGAACCGGCGCACCGCGCCAACGCTTTACGAGGAGGTTCGCGGCCTCTTCCGCCGCCCCGGAGGCGCCGTCAGCTTTGCGCCGAACGGCGAGGCTCTCGATTGGGTCGTCGTGATGCGGCGGTTCGATCAGGACCTGCTGTTCCATGCGCTTGCCGAGACGGGTCGCCTCGATCGGCACGTAATGGATCGGCTCGCCGACCGCATCACCGCCTTCCACGCTGGAGCGGAGCAGCGGTTCGATCGCGGTGGAGCGGCCGAAATGGCCAGAGTCGCTGAGATCCAATACCACTCCCTGGCAGCGGTTCAGTGGGCCGGGTTCACGCGGGAATGCGTCGAGGGAATTCGCGAGAAGTGGCGCAATAGGCTGACCATGGTGTCACCGCTCCTCGACTGCCGTCGCGGAACCGGCAAGGTGCGCCATTGCCACGGTGATCTTCACCTGCGGAACATCTGCTTGTTCCAAGGTGAGCCGACCCTCTTCGATTGCCTCGAATTCGATGACACGCTCGCCAGCGTCGACGTGCTCTACGATCTGGCATTTCTGCTGATGGATCTGGAGCATCGCGGGCTCTCGCATCATGCCAACCGCATCTTGAATCGGTACCTCGATCGGACAGCGGAGGATGACGGACTGGCTGCGATGCCGCTGTTCCTCTCAATACGTGCCGGAATTCGTGCGCAAGCCGTCGCCAACGCAGTAGAGCGCGCCCCCGATTCCAGGGCGAGCGAGGAATTGGCCGCTGACGCTCGGCGATACCTCGACCTCGCGCATCTGTTGTTCCGGTCGCAATCTTGCAAGCTCATTGCGATCGGCGGGGTCAGCGGCACCGGGAAGTCGACATTGGCTGCGGCACTGGCGCCCGAACTTGGTTTAAGACCGGGCGCGCGGGTGCTGCGCAGCGACGTGATACGCAAACTTCTGTTAGGGGTTGAGCCGGAGGATCGGCTGTCAGCCAGCGCGTATGACCCCGAAATCACGCGCAAGGTCTACGACGCTCTATGCCAAAAGGCGGCAACGGGGCTCGCCGCCGGGTACACGGTCATTATCGATGCGGTGGCGTTGCGGGCGAAGGAACGCTGCTCCTTCGCCGAGGTGGCACGTGCCGCCGCCGTCCCACTTGCGGGGTTGTGGCTTGAAGGGCAGCCGGAGGTGATGGCGGACCGCATTCGCAACCGCGTAGGCGACGCCTCTGACGCCTCTCCCGAAGTTCTGGCCCAACAGCTGCGCCATGACCCAGGGAAAATCGCTTGGGTCCGCATTGAGGCCGGCGGGCAGTTGGAGGATTGCCTTGCCATTGCGCGGCGCGTCCTCGCCGACCAGTCGGTCGCGGGATGACTTCGACGGTAAGTGCTCAACTCGGGAACAGCTGTGTCAGGGTTAAAAGTGCGCGTGTGCAACGATGTCCCTAACCTCGCAGTGCACGCGATCGAGCAGGAACTTATCGCGCTCCAGCTCGATGAGATCAGCCGCCTTCTCGAATCGCTCCCATAACGATTGGCATAAGCCGGCATCAACTGACGGGGCTTTTAGCGATCTAATTTGCGGCGCCAAGAGCAGAATCGCCAGAACGCCCGCGATCGCACCACCTACGCACCCGGTCACAACGCGAAAACCCATATCCGTCGACGTCTCAGCCGTGTTCAATCTCACTCGGGGTCTCCTTTGCGGAGCGGCTCGCTCTCGCGCATCCGTTCGATCATCCGCGCGCGCCGGGTCTCGGATTGAACCCGATCGTTGAAAGAAGACAGCAGCTCCTCCAGTGGTGTCCAGGCCCGTGAGACACTGAAGCAAACACCCAATATGATAAAGCTTGTCACTGTAGCCAGATACGCAATCCAGCTGTTATCCATGCTGGCGAATACCAGACAAAGAGAGGTAAACACAATTATCGGACCCAGGTAATAAAAGCTTACCTGATTACGCATGATCCTCAGCCAATTTGAGGAGGCGGTATGGCATCGGCGGAGTTCGGACGGCGACGTAGCCGAGCCGCGGCATCATGGCGGCGAGATCGTATCGCCGGTTGAAGCGGTATTCGAATTCGGCGAGATAGCGCGGCACATGCTTGTTACGGATGGCACGGTAGGTGCCGGTGATGGCACTCTTGATGTTCCCCAGGGTGGTGTTGACCCACTTGAAGGCGGGTGCCAGGGCAGCCTTGCGACCGGCTCCGGTGATGATGGGCTGATGGACGCATCCGGCGTTGCCGACGCCGGCGAAACAGCGCAGACCGTCACTGACGATGGTGCTGGCGGGATCGAAATTGCGCTTCGCCAAGGTGGCGATTTCGGCCCGGCGGAAACCCTTGACGCGGCGCAACTTCAAGCGGCTTGGCTTACCCTCTGGTGTGGTTTCGACCGCCGCCACAATCGGCGTCTTGCCGGGCGAACCGCGGCCCCGCTTGCCGCCGTTGCGCTCGCCGCCGAGATAGGCGTCATCCACCTCGATCCGTCCCGTCAGGCGCTTTGTGGCATCCCGCTCCATCATCACCTGCATGAGTTTGTGCTTGATCTTCCAGGCTGTGGTCTGGGTAACACCAAGCCGGCGGCCCAACTCGATGCTGGAAATGCCTCCCTTGCTCTGGGTCAGGTGGTACATGGCGCGAAACCAGGTGCACAGCGGCACTTTGGTCGAGGCGAAAATCGTCCCAGCGATCAACGATGTCTGCCGTCGACAGGAGGCACACTGGTAAAGCGCGCGGGTTTTGACCACGCTGTGACGCTTCCCGCCGCAGACCGGGCAAACGAAGCCGGAGGGCCAGCGCCAGCCGAACACCTGCTCGCGACACTGTTCCTCGGTCCCATAAAGAATGGCAAACCGAGCCTCACTGAGGCCCTTCTGGAATTGGACCTTGTTGCGCGCCATCGCTCAGCCCCGCAGAACAGCCACATGTTCGTGTTTTGTACTCCAATTTGCTGGCTGAGGATAGTTCGTAATCAGGTAAGACTATGGGCGCGGAGGCGCTAAGGTTTAGCGCGCCAGCAACGAAACCAGGAGCGCGAGCGCCAACAGAGCGGCCACCCCCTGCCAGACTTGGAGCGGGGCGCGCTCGTAGAGCGTGCGCGGCCTGCGAATTGCGGTCGGGGCGCGCGACGGTCCGGCCTCCATCTCGAACGCGAACTCGGTCATGTCGTGATAGCGCTTCGCAGGATCGACCGCGATCGCGCGCGAAAGAGTCGCCTGGACCCAGGCGGGAAGATCGGGCCGAAGCGCGGAAAAGTCCCTCGGCCGGTCTCGGCGGGGCGGACTGGTGGCGTCGAGATTGCCGTAGGGGTATCGCCCCGTGAAGGCGCGAAACATCGTGACGCCGAGCGCATAGATGTCTGTGGCCTCGTTGCCAGCTTCACCCTCGAACATTTCGGGCGCCATATAAGCATGGGTGCCGGGAATGTTTTCGGGCGAAAATTCCTCCAGGCCAGGCACTCGAACGACGCCTAGGTCGATCAGCTTCAGCGATCCTCCGGCTTCGAGGATTACGTTGTCCGGCTTGATGTCGCGATGGATGACGCCGGCGCGATGCAGCGCCGCTCCCGCGCGGGCCAGCTTCACCGCGATATTCCGCCCTTCTTCCAATCCCAGCGCCGGACTGCGCGAAAGCCGTGTTTCCAGAAGCTCGCCCTGATAGAGCGGCATCACTGTGTAAAGGCAAGTCTGGCGTCCCGGCGGCAGTTCGATGACGCGGCCGACCCAGGGATTGTGCACCCGAGCGCCGACCCAAGCCTCGCGGACGAATGCCGCACGGTAGGCGTCGAAACTGGCGATTTCCGGCTTGGGGAACTTCAAGGCAACGATGCCGCCCTCGATGTCGTCCTGCGCGCCGAACAGCCGCGTATAGCGGCCATCGGAGATCAGCGCCGTCAGGACAAATCCATCGATCGTTTCGCCGCGAACCGGCACGGGAATTATCGGCAATTGCAGGATAGCGGCGGTGATGTCGGCCGATCCCGTGGCCGGCAGCGCGACTACATCCAGAACCAGAGCGGTGCAGTTGTCGGTGCTGCCCGATCTGAGTGCGGTCGCCACCAGCGCACCGGCGGTATCCTCGGGAGCGGAGCGCTCGCGCAAGATGTCGGCGATGGTCTCATCCGGCAGAAATCCGTGCACGCCGTCGCTGCACAACAGGAAACGGTCGTGCAACGCGACCGGTTGAGTTGCATAGTCGAGACGCACTTCCGTCTCCACTCCCAACGCGCGGTTGAGGGTGTTCGAGCGGCCAGTGCCGTCCTGGCGCACATGGTCGGTGGTGAGGCAATTCATGCGCTCGCCACTCAACCGGTAGGCGCGCGTATCCCCGACATGAAGCAAGTGGGCGGTGCGGCCGCGCAGCACCAGCGCTGTCAACGTGCAACCCATTCCGGTGAGCTTGGGGTCCTGGCGGCCCATGGTATTGATCCAGCCGTTGAGCGCGTTGATGATTTTGGAGCCCGCGCGTTGCACCTCCATGGTCTCGGGCAGATCGCAGAATCCGTCCAGGAAGCCGCGCACCGCAGTCTCGGCCGCAATGCGGCCGCCCTTCGCGCCGCCGATGCCGTCGGCGATCGCGGCGATCAGCTCCTGGCGAGGCTCGGGCAACTCCGCGCCCAACAGGGCGCCGGCGAAATCTTCGTTGTCCTTGCGCGGCCCGGTCTTCGAGGCGAATCCGACGCTCGCCCGCATCCCGGTCTCAATCGTCGCCATCGCACCGTTTCCATCGGGTTTGCCAATGCCCGGAATCGCGACGAGGTGCCGACGCGAGCGCGACTACGCGGCCGCGGCTTCCCGCCGTCACCGCGATTTCTCCGGACTGCAACGACAATGTCGAAAATAGCCCCCCGTGCTCGACGCAACACTTACCGTAAGATCGCCGGATTTGCGGTCGAGCTTGTAGTTGCCGCCGTCCTTGGGATCGAACCAGGTAATCTCGGCCTGTTTGATATCGGCCGGATTGGAATCGACGGTGGCTTTACCGTAATCGATCATAATCTGCCAGGACGTGCCGCTCACAGGATTGGTACAGGTGAGCGCGCTCTCACGCTCCTGCGCGTCACCGTTGATCGCAAGAACAGCCAGACCAGCTGCGAGGCCAGCTATCCCTGCCGCTAGAACCCGGTCGCGGAACATGGTTGCGTCTATATCGCCATGCACCGATCCATACGCAAATCCGGGTCCCCTGCAAAGCAACCCGTGCCTCGGGATCACACATAGATCGGCCCAACGGATCACCTACAGACCTCCGAATGGTTTTTGCACATTTTTTGTGCAGCATCTTGCTTTTCGCCCCTCAGGTGTTCCCCCCGAATTGTCCGGTTTCTAGGGCAATTCGAGTGTTGCGTGCCTGGCATGCCTCTTGCCTTGACCTCGTTAACTCGTATGTTTATTCAACCTCTACGTTTTAGCACCGTTGGTTGTGCGCTTCTCACGACAGAAAATAGGGGACAAACAATGCTTGTACCATCACCCAAGTGGCTCGATTCTGGAAACAATGCATGGCAGTTGGCCGCTGCCACCTTCGTGGGCCTGCAAAGCATTCCCGGCCTGGCGGTCCTCTACGCCGGGTATGTCAAGCAGAAATGGGCTATCAATTCTGCCTTCATGTGCTTTTACGCCTTCGCCTCCGTCTTGGTCGTGTGGGTCCTATTCGACTACAACATGGCGTTCGGAGAACAGTGGTTTCCGTTTCTCGGTA
>VAZT01000607.1 GCA_005884825.1 Alphaproteobacteria bacterium | reverse complement strand
TACAACGTGCCCCTCGTCGCCACCCAACCCGCTCTCCGTGTTATCGAAGGGGGCCCACAGAGCGTTTGAGTGTGGCCGGGTGCAAATGTCTGCCAGTTTACTTGCTCAATGACGGTTTTGGGGCACAACCGGAAGCAGCCGATCTCGAAGATGAGCTTCCGCTGAGCGCCGTAAGCAGACCTTCCGCTAAAGTAAACAGACCGCTGCATTCGACCCGAGCGATCACTCGTGCCGTACTCCGAAGCGGTCATGTGGGCGTGGGCCCAGTTCTTGCCTTTCTCCCGCTAAACGAAAAGAACGACCAGGAGGAAGTTTTCATGACCCGATTGGGCAGCGCCCCGGCGTTGTCACGCAATGTGCGCTCTGCCCACGGCAATGCCTTCTCATAGTGACCCTGCTGCTAGGTGCGCTGTGGCCAGCGGGTTCAGTCGCACGCCTGTTATGCGGCGACGATTCGGCTGTACCGGCGCGTCGTTCGGAATGACGACAGACCCTCACTGCGCGGCGATGCTTTTCCAATCGACACCGCGCTCGAACGCGGCGGCGGCACGGTAGATTGTCTCCTCGTCGAAAGCCTTCGCCACCAACATCATCCCAACGGGCAGCCCGTCGACCATGCCGCAGGGGACGCTCATCGCTGGATGATGCGTGCAGTCGAATTGTGCGGTATTCGCCAGCATCTCAAAGCCGCGCTGCAAGATCTCAGCAATCGGTGCATTGGGCTCGGGCAGCGGCGTCGCGACGATCGGCAATGTCGGCATGAGCAACAGATCGAACCGCGACAGCACATCATCATACGAGCCGCGCAACCGGCGGATCAGGTTCTGGGCCTTAGCGTAATAATGGCCGCGGTAGCGAGTCACCATGTAATGCCCAAGCAGCATCGTGTTTTTGAGGGTGTCCGAGAGTTCGTCCGCGCGATTGCGCCAGCCGCTATGGAACCCCAATAGGGATGGGACATAGAGTCCCTGCCAGTTAAACCCGAAGCCGTTACCCAGCATCATTTGCATAAGCGCGCCTTCCGCCGCGACCGCCAGCCAGATGGCGCTGCCGAGCCGGTGCATTGGAACGGGAACCATCTCGACGGATGCGCCCAGTCCCTTGAACCGTTCAGACGCCTCGCGAACCACCGCATCGACCTGCGGCGATGATTCCGAGTGCCCGAACCCTTCTGCGACAACCGCGATCTTTAGCCCCGCTGCTCCGCGGCCCAGAGCCTCCCGATAAGGCTTTCCGATGGCACCGCCGTATTGCCTCGGGTCAAGCCCATCGGGTCCGAGAACTTCCAGCAATAGCGCATTATCCTCGACCGTCGCGGTCATCGGGCCGGTGTGGTCCAGCGTAAGTTCTATCGGCATGATGCCGGTGTATGGCACGAGACCATGTGTTGGTTTTAGCCCATAGATCCCGCAGAACGAGGCCGGGATGCGGATCGAGCCACCCTGGTCGCCGCCCAAGGCCATAGGCACCTCTCCGGCAGCCACGACGGCGGCGCTGCCCGATGATGAGCCGCCGGCCGAATATCCCTTACGATGCGGGTTATGCACCGGCCCGGTCGCGCTGGTGTGGCTACCGCCCGAGAAGCAGAAATACTCGTAGACGGTCTTACCGACGATCGTCCCGCCAGCATCGAGAATGCGTGTGGCGACGGTCGCATCCACATCTGGGACATAGCCTTCAAGCGTCGATGCGCCGTTCATCATCGGCACGCCAGCAAGGCAGATGTTATCTTTCAACGCGATCCTTTTGCCGGCAAGTTTACCGGAGCCCCCGCCTGGTACTTCGGTTTTCACATACCAGGCTCCGTGCGGGTTTTCTTCAGACGTAGGACGCCGTCCAGGACAGCGCGGATACGATACCGGCGGTAGCTCGTCCGGCATCTGGTCGAGGATGTTGTGCAAACGCTGGCCCCAGTGCCTCCAGGTGCGCTGCGAGATCGGCGTCGTTGAAGTTAAAACCCAATTCGACCGCTACTTGCCCGATCTGTTGGATTGTGGGTGTTTTCACGGTGCCGAGAGACATGGCCGCTCCTCCCGATAGCAGCAGATCGCCGCGAGCCGGCATAGTAGAACCCGGACAGACACGGAGACCACCCTAAAGGGGTGTCCGTATGTCTGGGCTGTCTGGCGCACTTATCGGCTACTTGGGAGGGGTCGGAGATGCTCGGGGCGCAAAGAGTAAGCCAAGGCGCTCGACTCGACTGATGCCGA
>VAZT01000606.1 GCA_005884825.1 Alphaproteobacteria bacterium | reverse complement strand
CCCCCGCCAGCTCCGGTTGAGTTAGTTCTCGGCGGTCGGCAGCAGCTCGCTGATAGGCCTAAACCGTAACAAGAGACGGCGCGCCGTGCCGACAGTGCCTCGGATCGCATGGCTCGCCAACCCCATTTAAGTGAGTTCGGCTGTTCGTTAACGGTGTTTGCCCAGAGGAGAAGGCCAATTTGGAGGCAAGAATGCACCGGATGTGTCTTTTCACGGCGGCGGTTCTCGGCTTCGGCGCGGTCGCTGTCGCGGCAGAGGAGCCGAACGCCCGCCCCGGGGCCGCTCAGCCGGCAACGCCCGCCGTGCCGCCGGCGAGTGGAACCTCCAGCTCCGATCTGAACCGGTCGGGCGGAGTGATCACCCCGCCCGCCGATATAGATCCAGAAATAAAGCAGACCCCGCCGCCGACAGGCGCGAGAATGCCGATAATCCCGCCGCCGGGCACTCCAGGCGGTAACCCGGTGGTCAAACCGAAATAGCTGAGCTCGAAACAAACGCGGCGCGAGCACCGATCGTTGCCACTCAACAGCGTCCGTCGAAGCTGAGCTGCGGATCGCGAATCAGGATTTCGGTGCGGCCGAAGAGGGGAACTCCGCGATAGACGCGAGCAGATATCCTGTCGGGAGCGATGCGTTCAGCGGTGACATCGTAGGTGTCGCCGTCTTGCGGGTCGTAAAGCCGCCCGTTTGACCAGTGGCCCGCACCATCGGGTTGCAGCCCCCAGATGATGGTGAGGCCGCATAGCGGCCGCTGCCGCAACGTGGGATCGGGGTTGAGGCGGTCGACATCGGGCTGCCCAGCCGGCGTGCGCGGCCGCAACAGCCAGACAATTCTGCCGCACACGAGACCGCTGCATTCGAACACCTCTACCGCTACTCTGTCTGCGAACAGCCAAATCCCATCCAGCACTTGAGACGAAGCGGGGCGACTATGGACCAGGAGCATCAGCAGCGCCGCGCAGGTCGCGCGCAACGGCAGCTGCGCGATAGATTGCAACCAGGAAATCTCATTCTCCTTCGCCAAGCTGCCCCACCCTTTAGCAGAGCGTGCGCAAGAAAATAAGCGACCGCTCTCTCACTCTTGCGCGGCAGAGCGCGATTTGCGGTGCCCTTGACCGGTCGCCAGGAACTTCATCGTGAAAGCCCGCCAAGTGAGCGGCGCGGCTCTTTGCTGTAATGCCTAACCTCCACCAGGCCACGCGCGCGAACGGGCCGCGGTTTCTGGTGCTCGGGGCCGGCGCGGTTGGCGGGTATTTTGGCGGCCGTCTCGCGGCAGCCAACGCGGATGTCACCTTTTTTGTGCGTCCTGCTCGCGCCGCATTGCTCAACGAGCGCGGGCTCCTCATCGAAAGCCCCATGGGGGCTCTGCGGCTGCCTGTGCAGGTCGCGACCGCCGATACCCTCGACGGGGTTTTCGACACCGTGCTCTTGACGGCAAAGGCCTATGACCTCGAGCAAGCGATCGCGGCCATCCGGCCGGCGCTCGGACAGGGGACGGCAATATTGCCGGTGCTCAACGGTCTCGCGCATCTCCACCGGCTCGATACAGCTTTCGGCCCCGAGCGCGTCTTGGGCGGCGTCGCCTACATCGCGGCGACGTTGACCGCGGAGGGGACGATTCGCCATCTCAACCGCGTACATGGCATCGCATTCGGCGAGCGCTCTGGTGCGGTCAGCCGCCGGGTCGAGGCGATCGCCCGAGCCTTTGCCGCAACGCCGGTCAACGCATCGATAAGCCACAACATCTTGCTCGATATGTGGGAGAAGTTCGTTATGATCAGCTCCCTGGCCGGCATGAACTGTCTGATGCGCGGGTCTGTCGGCGACATCCTGGCCGCCGACGAGGGCGAGAGCCTGATGATCGAATTGCTGGCGGAGTGCGAGGCGGTCGCGGCCGCCTCGGGGTTCCCGCCGCGCGCGGGGCACCGCGAACAGTGCCGGGCAATGTTGACCGAGCGGGGCAGCGATTTCAGCGCATCGATGCGGCGCGACCTCGAAGCCGGATTGCGCACCGAGGGTGATCAGGTTCTTGGCGACATGCTGCGCCGCGCCCGCGCCAACGGAATTGATGCACCGCTGCTGCGGACCGCGGTTTGCCATCTCCAGGTTCACGAACGCCGGCTGGCGCAGCAGTAACTAGGGATCGATCGATAGATGGGTCCCTCCGCGGTCCTCGCCGGGCTGTTTTTGGACGGATGCTTTGCGATACAACCGCGAGCCTCTCGCCGCCACCGCCGCGACGCGCCATATCCAGCGCGCCGAGGGGTTCCTTGTGCCTAGTTGCCACTGATGACGAGTCTTTAGAACGTGCTTCAATCATTATTGGACGCCCAAGGAGTCGACCGGCGCTATGACCCCGGGCGAGTCGCCGCTGTGCTGCGTGAAATCGACGCGGACATCGCTTGCCTTCAGGAAGTCGATGCCCGGCGCGGCACCGGGCGATATGCCGATCAATGGGCCTATCTCGGTGAGGCGACCGGGTGCCGGGTCGTCCTCGGAACCGGGGCCCGTGACCAGGGCGGGCGTTTCGGCAACGCCATTCTCACCCGCTTTCCGGTGCTGACGGCCCGCTCGATCGATCTCACTGTCGGCGGCTGGGAACCCCGCGGCGCGATCGACGCCGACCTTTTGTTCGGCGATCGGGTACTGCGGGTCATTGCGACGCATTTTGGTCTGCGCGCCGCGGAGCGGCGGCTACAGGCGAACCGGTTGGTGAGTGCGCTCGCTGGAAGGTTGCCGCCGCACCGGCGCGAGGCGGAGGCGGTGCTGTTGATGGGCGATTTGAACGAGTGGCGCGGCCGCAGCGGCGCCATCCGGGCCTTCGACCGACAACTCGGGCCGAGCGCCGCCGAGCGCACCTTTCCCTCCTGGATGCCGGTGCTGGCGCTCGACCGGATTTATGCCGACGGGCCGGCGGTGCTCCGCGACGTCGAGGTCTACCGCAGCCCGCTCGCCCGCCTCGCTTCCGACCACCTGCCGCTCGTCGGCAGTTTGTGCTGGGACGGCCACGCGGCATGGCGGCGTGAGCGGTCTCGCTTGGCGAGGCCTCGGTCGAGAGAATCGAGCGACCCGGCAAAGGCGCGGACGCGACTGTCCTGAGCTGCCGCAACGCCGGTTGCCGCTATTGGCGTTGCATCGCGTACGGGCCGAGTCTAATCAACTCGCATGCCGCCCAAGAGAAACCCGCTCGGCCTTAACGCGCTGCAGCTCAAAACCCTGACCTTGCTGCAGGAGCTCGCGCGCGTGACCGGCAGTTCCGGGTCAGCTGAGGAAGCGGGCATTGCCGTGCACCCGCCCGATCCGCACGGCGATCATTTCCACCTCGGCGACGCCGTGGTCGCGACCCGCGACGCCAGCGGATTGCGCAATCCCGCGGTCTGGGTGGCGCTGGAGCGGAAGGGCTTGATCCGCTCGAGGTACCCGCATGGCGCCGTTGTCACCCCGCTCGGTCTCGACTACGAGACGGGGCTGCGCGAGGCGATCCTCCGCAAGAGCGGTCACTGAAACTCCGTCACCAGCAGAGGCTCCAGGCAACACCGACCGGATCGTAACTGCTCTCGCGCAGGGCGGCTTGGACGCGCCCGAGATCGGGTGTTCGCCCGCCCGTTGTGCCGAATTCCTCGGCATGGATGCCGCCGGCGATCAGCAGGCTGTCGATCCCCGCTCCCGACGCACCGGCAATGTCGGTGCGCAGACTGTCGCCGACGGCGAGAATGCGCGAGCGGTCGGCAATGTCGAGAAGCCGCAGGCAGGAATCGTAGACCGAGGGAAACGGCTTGCCGTGCCAGCGAACTCGGCCCCCCGCCTCCTCGTACGACTTGGCCAATGCGCCTGC
>VAZT01000286.1 GCA_005884825.1 Alphaproteobacteria bacterium | reverse complement strand
CGGGCCTGCGCCAGGATGGCGTCTCGTACGTCTTCGCCGGCGAGCACGAGCTCGATCTGGGATTGGCGCTGGAGATCCTGAACCGCGAGCTGGGGATCGAACGCTTGCTGCTCGAAGGCGGCGGCGGCTCGAACGGGTCCTTTCTGCGGGCCGGCCTGATCGACGAGATCAGCGTTGCGATCTGCCCTACTGTTGATGGAGCAAAGGGTGCGCCGAGCATCTTCGACTCCAGCGACAAGGATGCCGGCGTCGCCGCGCCGATCCGCTCGATGACCTTGGCGAGCTGCGAGGTGTTGGAGGGCGGCGCGGTTTGGCTCCGCTATCGGCTCCAAAACCTCTGATGCGCAGCGAGGGCCGCCCGGAAAGGACGGCCCCCTTAGAGTTGATCTGCGGTAATTCACGCAGCCGGCATGCGATAAACCCCGACCAGCTTGTTGCCGTCGGGATCGCGAAGATAGGCGAGGTACATCTGGCCGGCGGCTCCTTGGCGCACGCCAGGCGGGTCTTCGATCGACGTGCCGCCATTCGCTAGACCGGCTTTGTGCCATGCCTCGGCCGACACCATGAAACGCCCGCCGTTGTGCGTGTAAATCAGCCGGCCCCTGGCGTCCTCGGCGCCGGGCTGAGCGCCCATCGCGGCAAACAGCGCATCGTAGAATTTCTTCGACCGCGCGATGTCGTTACTCCCGACCATAATATGGCTGAACATGTCCGCTACCTCCTCATCAACATCACAGCCGCTCGCCGCCTCTGCCCCACAAGCAGAACACGGTTTGCCGGCTGGGATCAGTATGACGGGGCGATGATCGGCAAAAGAGAAAAATCTCTCCCCGTCCGGTCGGAAGCCCGTGGAGCCATCGCCCGTTTGCTTGTATGCAACTTCGGGATCGGAAATTGTTATCCCGAGATTGCTCGGCAGAGAAGGAGGCAGAGATGAAGCGCCGGTATCGAATGCAGGCGCGCAAGAGAATGCTCGGATCGGCGTTAGCTGCTTTGGGAGTGATGGTCTGGCTGACGTCTGCAGCCTTGGGCCTTGCTTCCCATGATCACCGCGTCAGCCATTTCGAGGAACTTGCGATCGGAGTGATCGCCGGCGGTGCATCGATTGTCGGCGGCATTATCTTGCTCGCCACCGCCGTGTAAAACCATATCCCGGTCGCGGGTGCTTTCTGCCCGCGGTCGGCAAGAATAACCACGGCGAAAAGTGAGGAGCAGCTTAGATGACGGCAACGGATGTTGCGGCGGGCGCGCTCACCGACCTCGAGCATCGGGTGCAGTTGCGCCGGGCGGTGATCGCCAGCACGATCGGCACGACGATCGAGTGGTATGATTTCTTTCTGTACAGCACCGTCACCGGGCTGGTCTTTGCGAAGCTGTACTTCCCGGAGTCCGATCCGCTGGTCGGTACTTTGCAGGCCTTCGGCATCTACGCAGTCGGTTTTGTTGCCCGCCCGGTAGGCGCCGCGATTTTCGGCCACTACGGCGACCGCATCGGGCGCAAGGCGGCATTGATCGCGACTCTGCTGTTGATGGGCATCGCGACCTTTCTGGTCGCGTTTGTGCCGACTTACGCCCAGATCGGCATCTGGGGTGCGATCATCCTGACCATCCTGCGTTTCATCCAGGGTGTCGGGGTTGGCGGCGAGTGGGGCGGCTCGGTTCTGCTGTCGATGGAATGGGCGCGCTCCGACCATCATCGCGGCTTTATTGCGGCGTGGCCGCAATTCGGCGTCCCTGCCGGGCTGTTCCTCGCCAACTTGGCGGCGCTGGCATTCAGCCAGATCGCCGGCAGCCAGTTCCTCGACTGGGGATGGCGCATCCCGTTCTTCCTCAGCATCATCCTGGTCGGGATCGGGCTTTATATCCGGCTCGGCATTCTCGAGACCCCGACATTTGCACGGTTGGTGGCGGAAAACCGTGTCGAGAAGACGCCCGCGCTCGAGGTGATCAAACGGCAGCCCAGGGAGATCCTGCTCACGGCGCTGGCGCGCATGGGAGAGCAGGCACCGTTCTACATCTTCACCGCCTTTGTCTTCACCTACGGGACGACGATCCTCGGGGTTTCGCGCAATCTGCTTCTCACAGCCGTGCTGACCGCCTCGGTCGTGTCGTTCTTTTCGATCCCGCTCTCGGGGCATTTGTCGGACAGGATCGGCCGCAAACGAATGTATCTGATTGGCGCGGCGGTGACCGGAGTGTTTGGTTTCATATACTTTGCGCTCCTCAATACGATGGTGCCGGGGTGGATCTTTCTCGCCATCGTGCTATCCCTCATTCCGCACGACATGATGTACGGGCCGCAAGCGGCATTGATCGCCGAGTGCTTTACCGGCCGGCTACGCTACAGCGGCGCCTCGATCGGCTATCAGCTGGCCTCGGTCTTCGCCGGGGGTCCCGCACCGCTGATCGCAACGGCGCTGTTCGCCGGGTTCAAATCGGGCTACGCTATCGCACTCTATATCTTTGTTTGTGCCGTCATCAGCCTGGCCGCGGCAGCCCTGCTGCCGGATTACACGAACCGCGACATCTCCGAGGAATACGACACGAAATAATCATTCGCGCCCGACAGCCGGGACGGCCGGCGCGGCGCTGAAGCAAGCAGATTGTTCGTTACCGCTTTTTAACCAAAGGCGAATTAACCTCTAGGGCGCAGTCAACGTCCCTGCGCGAAGGCCGGGTCTGCCGTCATCGTCAGAGCGAACTCTAGTAATGAAGTTTTTCGCGAGCTTGCGGCGGCATCCGCCATCCAATCGCCGCCTCAACTTGATCGGCATGGCAGTCGTTTGCATGACCCTGATGGCCGCAGTCCTGACAATCTGGGATCTGCGGCGGGAGGCGGTGAAGACCTATAGCGAGGAGATCGAAAATCTCGGTGTCGCCTTCGCCGAGCAGACGTCGCGCACGCTGCAGGCGGTCGACCTCGTACTGGATCAGGTCAAGGACCGGGTGCTCGGTTCCGGCATCGAAACGCCCACGCAATTCGAACAGCTGCTTTCCGGCAGGAAATGGCACCAGTTTCTGACCGATCGGCTGAAGAATTTGCCTCAAGCCGATGCCCTGGCGCTGATTGATGCGGATGGCAAGCGAATAAATGCGTCGCGCCGTTGGCCGGTTTCGGCCACCGACTTCTCGGATCGCGACTTTATCGCGTATTTTCGGCTGCACGACGAGCCGGCCAGTTTCTTGGGGATGCCTGTAAAGAACCGTACTGGCAGCGGGTCGACGATCATCGTCGCGCGCCGTATCAGCGGACCGGGCGGCGAGTTTCTCGGTACGATCGTCGCAACGATCCGGACCGAGTATCTCGAAGAATTTTACAAGGCGATCACTCTGCCGGAGCTGGGGCCGGTCACGGTTCTGCGGCAGGACGGCACGATCTTCGCGCGTTATCCCCGCGCCGAAAAAGACAGCATCGGTCAGAAAATGCCGGCCGCATCGCCTTGGTACGGGCTGGCCGGAAGCGGTGGCATTTTCCGTTCCGAGCAGGATGCCGCGGGGATCACCACCGGGATCATCTGGGTCGCATCGGTGCATCCGCTGGCGGATTATCCGCTGGTTGTCGATGTGACGATCTCCGAGGCTGCCGCTCTCGCGAATTGGCGCCGGCAATCGACATTCATTGCAATCGGCGCGGTGTGCGCAGTCCTCGGCTTCATTGTCCTGTTCCGAGAGCTCGGCGCTCAATTTCGCGAGCTCGAGCAGAGTCGGGCGAGCCTCGAGGCGGCACGCGAAGCCGCCGAAAAGGCGAACCGCGCCAAATCGGACTTCCTGGCCAATATGTCCCACGAGATTCGTACGCCGATGAACGGCGTCATTGGGATGAATGGGCTGCTGCTGCAGACCAATTTGACACCGGAGCAGCGCGAATGTGCGGTCGCGGTGCGCGACAGCGCCGAATCGCTGCTCGCCCTGATCAACGACATTCTGGACATCTCGAAGCTCGAGGCCGGCAAGGTCGACCTCGAAATCATCGATTTCGAGCTCTCCGACACCGTCGAAGCCGCTGTCGGCCTGTTGGCGCCGAAAGCCCACGAGAAGGGGATCGACATCGGCGTGTTCGTCGAACCGGCGGCCAGGGGCGGCTTTCGCGGCGATGAGACGCGGCTTCGTCAGATTCTGCTGAACCTGGTCGGCAACGCCATCAAATTCACCGAGCACGGCGGGGTTTCGGTGGAGGTGGCGGCGTGCTCCGATCCCGGCCAAGATTTGCGCCGCCTGCGCTTTGAAATTGTCGACACCGGGATCGGAATGTCGGAAGCGGTTCGCGGCAAGCTGTTCGAAAAATTCAGTCAGGCGGATACCTCGATCACCCGCCGCTTTGGCGGAAGCGGTCTCGGATTGGCCATATGCAAGCAGCTGATCGAGCTGATGGGCGGCGAGATCGGCGTCGACAGCACGCTGGGCTTCGGCAGCCGCTTCTGGTTTGAGCTGCCGCTGCGGCCGGCGATCAACCCGACCGTCGAACGCCGGGCATTGCCCGGCAAACTGGCGGGTCTTGCTGTCCTGATTGTCGACGACGTCCAGATGAACCGGCGTATTCTGGCGCGCCAGCTGGCCGGCTTTGGCATCGAGGCAATCTCGGTCGACGATGGTTTCGCAGCTATGGCGGAACTCGAGCGGGCCTTTCATCAAGGCAAACCGTTCGACCTCGTCATCATCGACCAGATGATGCCGGGCATGTCGGGCGAAGCATTGGCCCAGCGGATCCGTGCGACGGGGGGTCTCGCGGAGACCAAGGTTGTGATCGCCTCGTCGGCCGGTCGGCAGGGCCTCGCGGAAGGCACCTCCGGCATAATCGATGCGGTGCTGACGAAACCCGTCCGCGAGCAGTCGCTGCTCGATGCCTTTGCACAGCTCTTCGGCTTTGCGCGAGTGCGGCGCACGGAACCGTATGTCGCACCGCTGCCGCCTCCGGCAGGGCGGTCTCTGAAAATCCTGCTCGCAGAAGACAACAAGATCAACCAGCAGCTGGTCACGATGCTGCTTCGCCACGCGGAGCACCAGGTCGATGTCGTCGAGAATGGGGAATTGGCGTTCGGGGCCGTGCGCGACGCGGATTACGATGTCGTGCTGATGGATATCCAAATGCCGGTGCTCGACGGGGTCCAGGCGACAAAACGCATTCGCGCGTTGCCGCCGCCCAAGAACGCGGTGCCGATCATCGCCTTGACCGCGCATGCAATGCAGGGGGCAAAGGAAGAATATCTCGCGGCCGGGATGGACGACTATTTGTCGAAGCCGATCGACAATGGGGAGCTCTTCTCGCGGCTCAGCGACTTGGCCGCCGGGCTTGTCGGAAGGGGCAGAAGGCCAGTTCTGGTGGGTGCCGATTGCCTGCCACCCGTCACGATCGATCCTGCTCGCCTCGAGATGATCGCTGAGGTCATGGCAGAGGGCGAGCCTTTGGGCGAGTTTGTCGAGGTATTTCTCGCCAACACGGCAGAGCGCATCAACCAGATACGCCGCCTCCTCGATAGCCATGACCTCGAGGGGACCGGTCAGGAAGCACATACCCTGCTCGGGACGGCCGGCAATTTCGGAGCGTTGCGACTGAGCCGGCTTGCCGTAGAGCTGGGGGCGGCCTGCGATGGCGCAAACGCTGGTGGAGCCCAGGATGTAGCCGACCGGTTGACAGAGGCCTGGGACGCGACATCGGAGGCGATGCGCGCCTGGCTGAATGACAAGAAAGCGCCGCGCGCGGCCTGACTGGGTTCTCCTACGGGTTCAGCGGTGCGGGATCAGATGGGTCACGTGGCCCATCTTGCGGCCGGGCTGGATCTCGGTCTTGCCGTAGAGATGCAGTTTGGCCAGAGGATCGTTCAGCGCCTCTCGCCACGTGGCGACGTCGCTGCCTAACAAGTTTTTCATGACCGCATCGGAGTGGTGTTCGACCGAGCCGAGCGGAAGGCCGCAAATCGCCCGCACGAGCTGCTCGAATTGGCTGGTGAAGCAGGCGTCGATCGTCCAATGACCCGAATTGTGCGGGCGCGGCGCGATCTCGTTGACGAGGATGGCGCCGCTCTCCGTGAGGAACATCTCGACCGCGAGAACCCCGACGAGATCCAGCTTTTCGGCGACGTGACGCGCGATCGCCTCGGCGCGCATAGCGGTCTCTGCCGGAATTCGCGCGGGCGCGATCGTCGTATCGAGGACATGATTGACGTGCTGGTTTTCGACTGGCGGGTAGGTCGTCCAGGCGCCGTTCGCGCCGCGCGCCACGATGACCGAAATCTCGCAGGCAAAATCGACAAAGCTTTCGAGGATGCCGATCTCGCCGCCCATTCGTCGCCAAGCATCCTCGGCGTTGGTCTCGGGGGTCAAAGTCACCTGACCCTTGCCGTCATAGCCCAGACGCACCGTCTTCAGCACCGCGGGGAACCCGAGGTCCCGCATCGCGCGGAGCAATGCGATCGGGTCGGAAATTGCACGGTAGGCGGTGGTCTCGACGCCGATCGAGCGCAGATAGTCCTTCTCACGCAACCGATCCTGCGCGATTTCGAGAATTTCGGGCCGCGGCAGCACCGGTTTGAGGGCCGCCACATGTCGAACTGCCACCGCCGGAATATTTTCGAATTCGAAGGTTATGATGTCGACCGCGCCGGCGAACCGCTCGAGCGCCGCGCGGTCGGCGAATTCAGCTAGGGTGGCCGCGCCGCAGACTTGCGCGGCCGGGCTGTCGGTCTCGTCGGCGAAAACACGGCAGCGGTAGCCGAGCCGGGCGGCGGCGAGGGCGGTCATCCGGCCGAGCTGGCCCCCGCCCAAGATGCCTATCGTAGCGCCGGGAGCTAGCATTCCCGACCGGCGGGGCGGTCGGCCACACCTTGCGTCTGCGCCTGCCGCCAGCCGTCGAGAGCCAGCGCGACGGCGTCATCGTCCAGAGCGAGCATCGCCGCGGCAAAAAGCGCCGCGTTGACCGCGCCGGCCTGACCGATGGCGAAGGTTGCGACCGGGATTCCGGCCGGCATCTGGACGATCGACAGGAGGCTGTCGACGCCCTTCAAAACTCTGCTTTCGATCGGCACGCCGAGCACTGGGAGCGGAGTCAATGCCGCCGCCATTCCAGGAAGATGAGCGGCGCCGCCCGCGCCGGCGATTATGAGCCGCAGTCCGCGCGATTTTGCGGTGCGGGCGTATTCAAAGAGGCGGTCGGGTGTGCGATGCGCCGAGACGATGCGGGTCTCATAGCCGATCCCCAACCGTTCGAGGGTGCCCGCAGCGTGCTGCATCGTTTCCCAGTCGGATTGGCTTCCCATAATGATACCCACTGACCGACTGGCGCCGTCCATTCAACTCCCTTTGGAAGCGTCCTCGAGAACCGGGATTATAGGAGCGGCACACGGCTGCACAAGCCGCCCACGGCCGCAATCCGCGGTCGGCGCCGGAGTGCGCCTTCGGGTGATTGTGTCCCTCAGGCGATGATGTCGGGCAACAGCTCGCTCTCGATCTTGGTGATCTGGTCTTTGAGCAACAGCTTTCGCTTTTTCAGCCGCTGCAATTCGAGCTGGTCGACGGGAGCGCGCGCGGCGAGACGCGCGATCACCTCGTCGAGGTCGCGGTGTTCAGTCTTCAGCGCGGCGAGCTTTGCTTTCAGAGCTTCGATGTCGAGATCCATGGCCGTGCCAGCTGAGTTCACCATCATAATAGCACCCCTGACGTGCCGGGCACCATCAGACCCGAAAGCAGAAGGCGTGAGTTGTGAAAGCGATCGGCAGCTTGGATGAGGGCGGGAAAACATCGGAGGACGAGGCGTTCTGGCGCTTCTCGCTCGTCTTCTACGAGCGGCCGGGCGTCGCCGACGCACTGATCGCGCTGCAGGATCGCGGCGGCTTCGACGTTAATCTGATCCTGTTTGCGCTGTGGCTTGGTATCTCGGGGCGCGGACTGCTCGGTGGCGATACCCTGGCGGCGGCAGAACGAGCTGCCGGCACGCTCCGAAGCGAAATTGTCGAACCTTTGCGTAACTTGCGCCGAAAGCTCCGGCACCATCCCGACCGGGATGTCCAGCGGTTGCGCGAAGGCGTGAAGGCGCTCGAACTCGCCGGCGAGAAGCTGGTCCAAGAGCGCCTCGCCCGGCTCGCGGAGAGTGGGTCCGCGAAGACAGATCCTGGGGGCCGGCGAGGCACCGCCCGTGCCAATCTCGCGCTCTATCTCGGCGCGGAAGGGATCCGAAGCCGGGAAGCGGCGGTTATCGAAGAAGCCCTCGACGCATTCGCGCGCGATCCGCGAACTTGACCGCCTAACCGGTGTGGTCTTCGACACCGGGGGGCTCGCCCCATCGTTTGAGCACTCCGGTTTCCAGTCCGAACAGGTCGAGGACGCGGCCCAAGGTCTGATCGATCATCGCGGTGATGGTCTGGGGTTTGGCATAAAAGGCGGGGACTGGCGGGGCGATCACCGCGCCCATTTCCGAGAGCGCCGTCAAGGTTCGCAAATGGCCGGTGTGCAGCGGCGTTTCGCGCACCACGAGGACGAGGCGGCGCCGCTCCTTGAGCACGACATCCGCCGCGCGGCTCAGCAGTGTCGTCGTCACGCCGGTGGCGATCTCGGCCATGCTGCGGATCGAGCACGGAGCCACCACCATACCCATCGTCTTGAACGAGCCGGATGAGATCGGCGCCGCCAGGTCGCCGATCGCGTGGACGACATCGGCGCGGCTGCGGACGAGCGCGGGTTTCAGGTCGGTCTCCAGCGCGAGTGTCACCTCGGCGGCCCGGCTGATGACGAGATGTGTTTCGACCGCCAACGGGCGCAGCAGCTCGAGGAGGCGCGCCCCGTAGATCACCCCTGAGGCGCCGCTGATCCCGACGATCAGACGGGGGCGCCGGGTCTCTTCCGCCATACGACCCTCTGTGAATTTAATCGGTCCGTC
>VAZT01000605.1 GCA_005884825.1 Alphaproteobacteria bacterium | reverse complement strand
GCCGATCCGGCTTCTCGGTCCGCGCCGGGATCGCGTCGGCCGAGCCCGCTGCGGCGGCCGCACAACAGGCACGCCACGGGCAGAGGACGCAACGCGGCCGCCGCGGGGTACAGATCGTGGCGCCGAGATCCATCAAGGCCTGCGCGAAATCGCCGGCCCGCTGCTGCGGCACCAGCGCCGCGGCGAGCGCTCTGAGGCGCGGTTTTGCCGCAGGAAAGGGTTCGGGCACCGCATAGAGCCGGGCGACGACGCGTTCGACATTGCCGTCGATTGCTGCAGTCCGCCGATCGAAGGCGATAGCGGCAATCGCCGCCGCGCTGTAGGACCCGATCCCGGGAAGTGCGCGCAATGCTGCCGGGTCGTCGGGAAACCTGCCGTCATGCCGCTCGACGATGGCGCGAGCGCAGGCATGCAGGTTGCGGGCGCGCGCGTAGTAGCCGAGCCCCTGCCAAACTTGCAGAACTTCGTCTAGCGAAGCCGCAGCGAGCGCCGAAACATCGGGCCAGCGTGCCACGAATCGGTCGAAATATGGGGCCACAGTCGCTACCGTCGTCTGCTGCAGCATGATTTCGCTGAGCCAGACGCGGTAGGGGTCGGGTCGGACGCCGGCAGGGGCGCGCCACGGCAGCGCGCGGCGGTGACGGTCGTACCACAGGAGAAGCGCTGCGGGATCGGGAATGCCCGACGACAAAGGAATTGCGGATCGGAAAGGCGGCATGGGCAAGAACACTCCACGGCGCGGCGCGGCAAAGGTAACCGTGCCGAAAGCCGAGCGCGAGCACCCCGGGCGCGAGCATTGGGGCTTTCGCGCAGTCGGCGTCGCCGTCTCGAAATTGACCTTACCGATTGTCGCGCGCCGCGGCGGGGGCATCCTGGTCCGCCTCAAGGCGGAGTGGGCCGCAATCGTCGGTCCGGATTGGGCCGAGGTGAGTTGGCCGGCCACGCTCGGGCGCGACGGCGTCTTGAAGTTGCGCGCCGCGCCCGGCGCCGCACTTGAGCTGCAGCACCGCGCGCCGTTGATCATCGAGCGAATCAACCTGTTCTTTGGCCGTGCCGTGGTCACCCGCTTGGCGCTCGTGCAAGGGCCGCTCCCACTCGCGTCGGGGGCCAGGAGGCCCGTCATCCCTCCGCTGTCGGAGGGCGAGGCGGCGGCACTCGATCGGCAGCTTTCGGAGATCGCCGACCCGGATTTGCGTGCGGCGCTCGCCCGGCTAGGCAGAGCGGTCACTGGCGGACAACACTGAGCCGCCTGTCGCACTGATTGCACCAACCTACATTTGGTAGTAAGGAGCCCGATTATGAAGAATATCTGGTTTGCGCTGCTCGGGGTTTTGAGCGCCATCCTGATTTCGCCGCTGCCGGCGAAGGCCGCCGCCCCGCACCCATTGCTCGCCGATGCGCAGACTGTGCTGGCGCTCAGCAAGGATGATCGGATTCTTGGCAATCCCGAAGCGCCGATCACGATTGTCGAATACGCCTCGCTGACCTGCCCGCATTGCGCGCACTTCACAAACGACGTTCTTCCCGAGCTCAAGAAGAAATGGATCGACACCGGGAAAGCCAAATTGGTTCTGCGCGACTACCCGCTGGATGAGCCGGCGTTGCGGGCGGCAATGATTGCGCGCTGCGCACCGCCGGACCGCTATTATGGCTATGTCGATATATTCTTCGGCGCGCAGGAAAAATGGGTCACGGCGCGCGATTATCGCGACGCCCTCGCCCGGCTGGTCAAGCTCGGCGGCATGAGCCGGGAAGAGTTCGACAACTGCCTCAAGAACACCGCTCTCGAAAACAAGATCGTCGAGGGCCGCCTGATCGCGTCGAAAGAGCTCGACGTCAACTCGACGCGATGGCGAACAGCTCCTCACCCCAGCCCTCTCCCCGCAAGCGGGGCGACGGAGAAGGTCGACGTCCCCTCGCCCCGCTTTAGCGGGGAGAGGGAGGGAACCCTGGCGCATCGATGATGCGCCACCCGACAAGCGCCCGCACGCGTGCGCCGAGAGGGGCGGGAGGGTGAGGGGCACTAATCGTCGGGACTTGGCGGTTCTCTGATGCGGGTTTGCCGGCTTCGCCTGGTCGGGTTCAAATCCTTTGTCGACGCGACCGAGCTGACGCTCGAGCCGGGCCTCACCGGGATTGTTGGACCGAACGGCTGCGGCAAGTCGAACCTGGTCGAGGCGCTGCGCTGGGTGATGTGGGAAACCTCGGCCAGACGCCTGCGCGGCGGCGAGATGGACGATGTGATCTTCGCCGGGACGGCGGCAAGACCGGCCCGCAACATCGCCGAAGTCGCGCTGACCCTGGACAACAGCAGCCGCGACGCACCGTTCGCGTTCAACGATCGCGCGGAAATCGAGGTCGTGCGGCGGATCGAACGCGGCGGCGGTTCGACCTACCGCGTCAACGGGCGCGAGGTGCGGGCGCGCGACGTCCAGCTGCTGTTCTCCGATGCCGCGAGCGGCGCTCATTCCGGCGCGATGGTGAGCCAGGGGCGCGTAGCCGCGCTGATCGACGCGAAACCGGCCGAACGGCGGCTCCTGCTCGAAGAAGCCGCCGGCACCGCCGGGCTTCACGCGCGCCGCCGCGAGACCGAACTGAAACTCGACGCTGCCGAGGAAAATCTCGAGCGGCTCGACGATGTCATCGCCACGATCGAGGTCCAGTTCGAGACTTTGCGAAAACAGGCGCGCCAGGCGCAGCGCTACCGCCGTCTCGCCGAACAGATCCGGCGGACCGAGGCGATGTTGTTCCGCGCCCGCTGGCTGGCCGCCCAGGCCGAGGCCGAGCGCAGTTCCGCCGAGCATCGCGCAACGGAGCGCATCGTCGCGGAGGCGACCGAGAACGCCCTCGCCGGAGTGCAGGCTCGCGATGCCGCCGAGGCGGCGCTGCCTCCTCTCAGAGCGGCTGAAGCGACCGCCGCCGCCGAATTACAACGGCTCACCAATTCGCGCGGCGCGCTCGAACAGGAATTGCAGCGGGTGCTCGCCGCTCGCGCCGAGGCGGAACGCCGGCTCGCGCAGCTCGCCGCCGACCTCGAACGCGAGGAATCCCACCTGGTGCGCGAGGCGGGCGCTCGCCTGGCCGAGGCGGAGGCGCTGCTGCAGCGAGAGACCGAAGCCGTCGCGGCCGCCGACGCGCGCCGCATCACGCTCGAGCGGCGCGGAAGGGAACTCGAAGAACGCCGCGTCCGGTTGGAGGCGCGCCGAGCCGAAGCCGAGCGGCAGCGTGCAGGACTGGCCGCTGCACTGGTTGCGCCGGAGGCAGTGACCGCCGCGGCTGCCGCCGTGAGGGAGATCGAAGCGCGGGTCGGGCAATATCGCGCCACCGTCGAGACGGCTGAGGTCGAGATAGCAAACCGGCTCACAAGCGAGCAGACGGCGCTCGATTTGGCGCGCCAACTCGATACGCGCCTCGCTCGGCTCGCCGCAGAGGCCGAGGGCTTGCGGAGGTTGCTTGCACCGCCGCCGGATACGGGCGACGCGCCGCCGATCCTGACCGCGCTGCGGGTCGCGCCGGGCTTCGAGGCCGCGATCGGCGCCGCGTTCGGGGACGAACTTCAGGCGCCTCTGGCCGATGGCGAGGCCGGCGGCGCCGCCCGCTTCTGGTTGGATCTCGGCGGCGGCAAGCATGACTGCACTGCGTTGCCCGAGGGCGCTTGCCCATTGGGCGAAGTCGTCAACTCTCCATCTGGTCTCGCGCGCAGCCTCGCCCAGGTGGGCCGGGTCGACGATAAGGAGACCGGGTACCGCCTCCAGCCGAGCCTGGCGCCGGGCCAGCGGCTGGTCGACCGTGAGGGTCGCCTGTGGCGGTGGGACGGGTTCGTGTCGCTCGGGCACGGCCCGTCCCTCGCCGCCGAGCATTTGCGGTACGCCAACCGCCTCGCCGTGCTGGAGAGCGACATCGCCACTCTGAAAACCTCGGCTGTGACGGCCGAGAGCGGCGCCGCCGCAGCGCGTGCCGAACGTCAGCACGCAACCGAAGCCGGCAGATCGGCTCGTCAGGCGCTGTCCGACGCCGAGGCGGCGCTGGCCCGGGCGCGCGCCGAGGAGGCCGAGATCAGCCGGCGCGAATTGACCACGCAAACCCGGCTCGCCGCAGCGTTAGACCTTCTCGAAAAGATCGGCGCCGATCTCGCCGAGACCAGGGCGCAGACGGAAGCGGTCGAAGGCGACCTGGCGGCCCTCCCCGAGGCAAAATCGGCCCGCGCAGCGCTCGACCAGGCGCGCGCTGCCGCGGCGGAGGCGCGCCGGCGCGAAGCAGACGCGCGCGCGGCCATCGAGCGGCTGAACCATGAAACTGCGCGCCGCCGCGACCGCCTGTCCTCGATCGACCTCGAGGAGCGTGCCTGGCGCAAGCGCAGCGCGGATGCCGCCGCGCAACAGGTTGCACTTATCGAACGGCGCAGCGCATTGGCGGCGGAGATCGCCGGCTTGGCGGCGCGCCCGGCGATGATCGCCGCCGAGAGCGAGGCGCTCGGTGGCGCAATCGCGGGCGCTGCCGAGGCCTGCCGCCGGTCGGCCGACGCGCTGGCCATCGGCGAACGGCAATTGCGCGAAGCCACGGAATCCTCCCGCCTGGCCGATCACGTATTGGGCGAGGCTCGCGAGCGCCTGGCGCGGCTCGAGGGGTTGCGGGATGGCGCAAACGAAGCCGTGGCGCGCCTCGCCCGCGATATCCGCGAGCGGATCGGTGTCGCACCCGAGGAGCTGGCCGAAATCGCGGGAGTTGCGGAGGACAAAATCCCCGCCGATCCCGCCGAAACCGCGGCCCGGCTGGACCGCTTGATCCGCGAACGCGACGGCATGGGTCCGGTCAATCTGATGGCCGAAACCGAGGCCGCCGAGCTCGAAACGCGGATCGCCGACTTGCAGCGCGAGCGCGCCGATCTGACCGAGGCGATCGCAAGATTGCGCCACGGCATCACCGCACTCGACCGTGAAGTGCGCCAACGGCTGACTGCGGCCTTCGAGCAGCTCGACCGCCATTTCGCGGAGCTGTTCACGAAGCTGTTCGGCGGCGGCAAGGCGCAATTGCGTCTGATCGACAACGACGACCCGCTCTCCGCCGGGCTCGAAATCATGGCGAGCCCGCCGGGCAAGCGGCTCCAATCCCTTTCGCTGCTGTCGGGCGGCGAGCAGGCGCTGACCGCGCTAGCCCTACTGTTCGCCGCCTTCCTGACCAACCCCGCGCCGGTCTGCGTCTTGGACGAAGTCGACGCCCCGCTCGACGACGCCAATGTCGACCGGTTCTGCAGCCTGGTCGGCGAAATCGCCGACACCACCGGCACCCGCTTCCTGGTGGTGACGCACCACCGCATCACAATGGCGCGCGTCGACCGACTCTTCGGGGTCACAATGGCCGAGCGCGGCATCTCGCAGCTCGTCTCGGTCGATCTCTCCCGCGCCGCGCGAATGCGCGAGACGGCTTGACCCCAGTCAATAGCCCGTTACGATTCCCGCGACGCCGAACGGCAAGCTGTTCGGGGTGATGACGCGCTGTGAGCTTGGACGGCCCTTCCGTCCGAGCCCATCATAGGAATCCCCTACCGAATGCCTCGCTGGCGTATTCGGATGCGCAGAGTCGAGATGTGGCGCAGTGGCAGTAGGTCTCGAACATATCTGTAGCCGCCCCTTTCGTCTGGCCGTGCCTCACTGGTTCGGCCGTGGCTCCGTTTCCACATCCCGCTCATCGAACCGGACGGGCGGGT
>VAZT01000604.1 GCA_005884825.1 Alphaproteobacteria bacterium | reverse complement strand
CCGAACGACTGGTCCAAAATCACGTTGAACCCGGTGCTGTGGGTGCGCTTTCCGCACATGGTACTGGCGGCTTATCTCACTGGCGCGTTTTGCGCTGCCGCGACCGGGGCATGGTACCTGCTGCGCGGGATCTTTTCGGCCGAGGCGCGTGTCATGCTCCGCATGGGCTTGTACTTTGCGGCCGTCCTCTTGCCGGCTCAGCTCGTGTTCGGACACTTCAACGGCGATTACATCCACCGCTATCAGCCAGCGAAATTCGCGGCGATCGAAGGACGCTGGCACGACGAGCAGCCGGCCAGCGAGGTGCTGATCGGGATCCCGGACGAGGCGGCGGAAACCAACCACTACTCGATCTCGATCCCGGTTCTCGGTAGCGTTATTGCCAGCATGAGCCTCGATTCCAAAGAGGTCGGGCTGACCGATTTCCCGGCTCAGGACCGGCCGCCGGTCGCCATTCCTTTCTTCACGTTCAGAATCATGGTCGGCTGCTGGGGCATCATGCTGCTGATCGCCTGGTTCGGCTCGTACCTGATCCACAAGGAGCGCATCGAGCATTACCGGTTATTGCTCTGGGCGACGTTTCTCAGCTTCCCATTGCCCTTCATCGCGATACTGAGCGGCTGGGTCACCGCCGAGGTCGGACGTCAGCCCTGGGTCGTGTACGGCGTTTTGCGGACCGCCGATGGGGTGACGCCATTCCTGTCTACGCAGACGGTTATGGTGTCGCTCGCTGTCTATTGCGTCGTCTACACCTTCATTTTCACATTCGGAACTTACTATATCTATCGGCTGCTGCGCACCGGACCTGTTGGAAGCCTGGGCGCGCCCCCGATCGGCGCGGTCCCCAATCGTCCGATGTCGGTGATCATTGAGCGACGGACGACGCCGACCTCTCGTCACGTCCCCGCAGGAGAGTAGCCGTGGTCATGTTCTGGGTGGCCGTATTGGCCATAAGCATTCTGCTTTACATACTGCTCGACGGCTTCGACCTCGGCATCGGCATCCTGTTCGGGCTGACCGGCAGTGAAGAGCACCGGCGCGCGATGATGAGTGCGGTGGCGCCGATCTGGGACGGCAACGAGACCTGGCTGGTCGTCGCCGGAGTGGTCCTCTGGGGGGCCTTTCCGGTCGTCTATGCGACATTGTTCTCGGCCTTTTACCTGCCCCTTCTCGTTATGCTCGCGGGTCTGATCCTGCGCGGCGTGGCCTTCGAATACCGCAACAAGACCGAGCGGCTGCGCTGGATCTGGGACGCC
>VAZT01000688.1 GCA_005884825.1 Alphaproteobacteria bacterium | reverse complement strand
TGTCGGGATCGACGATAATTTCATGAAGGAAGCGGCACAGACTCTGCAGTCGGGCAATGCTGCGCTATTTGTGCTGATCCGCAAGATGACCACCGACAAGGTGCTGGCGGCATTGCAGGGGGTCGGCGGCACAGTGATGCGCACGTCGTTCGACCATACCAAAGAAGAGGCGTTGCGCCAGGCCCTCGCCGCGCATTCCGCAGCCAGTCCGGCATCCTAGCCCGATTGGCAGGTCACCGGCACGGTCGACCACACCCTCAATTCGGGGATCTGCCTGCGCGCAGGCTACCGCAGCCTCAACGTCAACTATTTCTGCGATAAGCAGGGCTCCGTATTGATACCC